>NZ_JAWRHZ010000064.1:0-91950 GCF_040308045.1 Proteiniborus sp. | reverse complement strand
TTTGAGTTCCCTTCGCCCTTGTTAATTTTTCTTTAGCATTTTCTTATTTTTGTCAAGGGTGGCGGGAGAACCTACTAGAAATTTGCTTTAGATGCACTATTTTTTGACTCTTATTTTTTCATAGAACTTTTTACATTACCGTTTTTTCTTTAGTAAAATATATTAGCTTATTCACATAATTATTCAGATATTCGTAAATATTATAAGTTAAAAACTCTAGTTAATATATGCGCTACTCCACATTCATTATTTGTCTTTTCTGTTATTATGTCTGCTACTTTTTTTACACCTTCCGATGCGTTTTTCATACCTATCCCAAGACCTGCATTTTTTATCATTTCTATATCATTGTCATCATCACCAATGGCTATTATTTCATTTTGTTTTATACCTTTCTCTTTAGCATAATCTAATAGAGTTTTCCATTTTGAGCCTAAAGGTCCCATAATTTCTAATATTGGTCCTACCTTTGTTAGGCTGGTTAATATATGAGAATTATATTTTTGGATATAACAAGTATTAAGTGTATCAAAGAATTCTTCAAGTACATTCATGCTTCCTGGAAATACAACCGATAACACTCTAGGGTTTTCATAGAGAAGTAAGTCTTCTGTTATTCTATATCTATCAGGTATGTCATATAAATATGATGAATATTTTTCATTTTCTTTTTCTAGCTCTATAATTATGTCATATCCTTCATCAAAATGGTCTACATGAATAATTGGATGTAGATCTCTTTTTCTACCTTCTTTTACTAATGAATAAAAATCATCCTTGTCTAAATACTTATTTAATATTGCACTATCATTATTCATATTCCTTAAAATAGTACCATTGTTTGCAATAACCATTAAATCCATATCAACTTCTCTCATGAAATTCCTAGCAGACCAATATCTTCTTCCAGTTGCAATTATTATCTCTATACCCCTATCTAACAGTATCTTCAGCACATCTGCATTTTTAGAAGGTATCTTTTTTTCTTCAGTAAGTAATGTTCCATCCAAATCAATAGCCACAAGTCTATAATCCACAACAACACCTCTTAATTAATTATTTTTTAGTCTTTCATCTCCAATTATAAATAATTTTTTAAAACCTAAAATATATAAATGGATTAAATGTAGAATTAATTAAATACATTACACATGCTAGTAACAAACCAATTAGTACAAGAGACCTAGCAAAATAAGCAATAAAATTTTTAACCCATCCAAATGAAATATCCTCTATTTTATTTTTAATTAAAGGATATAATGGAAAGGAAGCAAAAAAGGCTACTAATAATTCAGTCTTATATTCAAATAAATAATAATATGTTGTAGAATCCAATAGAGATTGTCCACCTATTCCAATCATTACATAAAAATACTGTATTGCATAACTTAATGTTTCTGACCTAAATAGTAACCAGCCTAACATTACAAAAAACATTGTGTATATGTGCTGAAATGGTCTCCATATTTTTTGAATATATTTTCCTATAAATACCTTCTCTATGATTAATAACAATCCATAATACAATCCCCATGCTATAAAGTTCCATGCAGCGCCATGCCATAGCCCTGTTAGAAACCATACAACAAGAATATTTCTAAAAAATTTATAATTACTAACTCTATTTCCTCCTAAAGGAATATATACATAGTCTCTAAACCAGGAGCTTAAAGAAATATGCCAGCGTCTCCAAAATTCAGTTATTGATTTAGAAATATACGGATAATTAAAGTTTTCCAAAAATTCAAAACCAAACATACGTCCTAATCCTATTGCCATATCAGAATATCCAGAAAAATCAAAATATATTTGAGCAGTATATGCTAAAATGCCTATCCATGCTAATATGACTGACAAATCAGATATTTGAGTTCCAAAAACTTCATCTGCTATAAGGCCTACACTATTTGCTATAAGTATCTTTTTACTTAATCCTATGATAAATCTCTCAATTCCATAAGAAAAACCCTCTAGACTTTCATGTCTATTATTTATTTGCTCTGCTACAGTTTCATATCTAACAATAGGTCCTGCAATTAGCTGTGGAAAAAGAGAGATATATAGTGCAACATTTAAAGGATTTTTTTGAAGCTTCCCATGCCCACGGTAAATATCTATAACATAGCTTAATCCTTGAAAGGTAAAAAAAGAAATTCCAATGGGCATAACTATTTTCATGAATGGATAAGATGTATTAAAAATCATGTTAATATTTTGTATCAAAAAATTAGTATATTTATAATATCCTATAACAGATAAATTAATAATTACTGCTATGGCTAATAATATCTTCGCCTTCATTTCTTCATTTCTATATTTATCTACTAACAATCCCATTAAATAATTTGCAATAATAGAAACTATCATAATCAACAAATACTTTGGTTCTCCATAAGCATAGAAAAACAAACTGAATACAAGAAGTATCAGATTTCTTAGTTTTTTCCCTGAAATATAATATAATGTAATCACAGAAGGTAAGAAAACAAATAAAAATACTAAACTACTAAATAACATATTTCCTCCATTAATCCACTTTATAGTCTTATTGTTGCTTTAAAACCTTATTGAGTACTTTAATAATAATATCAAAAGAATATCCTTTTCTCTGCAAGAATCCACCTAGTTTCCTGTATGCAGCTTGAGGGTCATCATTTTTATAGGATGTACTCCTTTTTCTTTCTGCTAATTCCAATGCCCTTTCATACTCATCTTCTTTGTTGAAAACTTCATTTAATGTATCCTCAATAACTGTATTGTCTATATTTTTCTGGTATAGTTCTCTCTTTACACGATTATATCCTAATTTTTTAATATTCACTCTATCCTTTATATAGCATTTTGCATACTCTTCATCATTTATATATTTATATTCTTTTAAGTATCTGATTGCTTCTTGAACAGATTTTTCATTATAACCCTTCTTAAGCATTTTGTCCTTAATCTCATATTCACTTCTAGCTCTTTGCCCCAAAAGCTTTAATCCATAGTTTTTGCATAAATTCATATCCTCTAGCTCTAATATCTGTTCCAATTCCTTTTTGTCAATTATCATTCCTTTTGCTAATCTATGCTTTATAAGAGTATCCTCACTAACTGAAAAAGAATATTCTTCATCTAAAAATATGGAATATCTACGAATGTTCTTCTTCTGTTTCTCTATTTTTGTAATCAAAGCCATTTTTATCACCTTCCTATACTTAAAGGATATTAACATTATTAATATCCATCGAATTTTCCATTTCCTTGTAGGTTCCCATAATTTAAATCATCTCTAATCATAAGGACAACATCAGGCTTATATTTTTCAATATAATCATATAAACTCATTTGTTTGAAATGTCTTAAATCTAGAATACGTGTTTCATTAAAATGATAGTATAACAATGGTTCTAATGCATTTGTAAAAGAGTCTCCAAAAATTAAAAGATTGGGCAGCTCATTTCTATTTGTCTTAATAATCGTCTCAGCTTGATCTCCTCCCATATATACACCATAAGAGGGTCTCTCATAAGGATTTTCGCTAATATAGTAAAATTTAGGATCAACTTCTCCATTTGTAGTTTTTTCATAAGATATTTTCTCATTGGGAAAGGAAATCTTAACTTTTTCATCTGTTGGATAGAGAAAATAAATTTGTCTATTTCTACTTCCTAAAATAGGATTTGGTAAAGTATTTATTGTCATATCAGTTTCTGTTAAAGGCAATCTAAGTTTAAAATTAAAGTCTTCTATAAGCTTATTGATTATTTCTTTATAAGTTTGATAAGCTCCTGTAAAACTATAATGATGATCTGTTTTTAGATAAAAATCATTATTAGCTGTATTGTTAAATTTTTCATTCATATTTATATAGCTTATTTCTTTTCTACTAAGCTCACTAAACATATATCTTTCATTTTCCATAAAGTATTCATCATTATTACTAAAATAACTAGGATACCTTTCTCTAAAAAATGATGATTGTCCCGGTACTCCAACAAAGCAAAACTTTCCTCCATACTCTTTAATACTACTGTTAAGTTTTTTTATATTGTCAGTCATCTTGGGGATATTTGACAGATACATCTGTAAATCTTGATTTAGTTCATCTGTGTAAAATGGTAATAGGGTTCCTTCTTCTCCTATAACAATATTGTTTATCTTATTTTTATCTAATAAGAACATATTCAAAAATGTATATGATTTTATCCAATAATCTCTTGCATAAATATGGTCAGATAAGTAATTTTCCCATTCTCTAAAGTACTCACCACTAAATAATACTTCTTTACTAAAAACTGGAGCTGTAGCTAATGTTCTATTCTCAATTTGTGAAATACTAGTGTTTCTATATATAAAAGTCAGTGTAGGAATTGTAAAAATAACTGCTAGAAATAAGATAATAAGATTATACCGAAGTAACTTTTTCATCCTTTCACCTCTAATTTGCGTAATCTTTTCTTATAATAATATACTAATAGTAAATATTGTATCATATTTTCCTTAAAAAGTGCAGTTTCTGTGCTCTACATAGGTAAATAAATAGATCCTTCTTTTCAGTCAGAGTGATAAACGTTTGCCCTGAATGAGATGAAGGATCAATGTTTTGAAATTGAAAATGGCAAATAAATAGGTGTATGCCATCAAATGAGTATTGTATTATCTTGAACGTATTTTTACAATTTATAAAATTCATCAAAGGATTTTTTTATATAATAATGATCTAATACTCCTCCTAATTCTCTTATTGAATGCATTGAAAGCATAGGATTTCCTATATCTATTGAACGAATATCAAGATGAGTAGATGATATTGGCCCGATAGTAGAGCCACCTCTTAAATCAGAACGATTAACAAATTTTTGAACTGGTACTCCAGCCTTCTTACATATCATTTCATATACTGCATATGAGTCACTGTCTGTTGTGTATGACTGATTTGCATTGATTTTAATTACAGGTCCTTTATTTATTATAGGCTTATTTGTAGGATCATGCTTGTCTGTATAATTTGGATGTAACGCATGAGCCATGTCTGCTGATATAATAAACGAACTATATAATGCCCTAAAAAAGTCTTCTTTGTCTTTTCCCAATCCATAAACTACTCTTTCTAGTACAGTTCTAAGCATTGGAGAGTCTGCTCCCTGTTTAGTACTACTTCCAACTTCTTCATTATCAAAGCATACCATAACATTAGTAGCTTTAGGATTATTGCATTCTGACAATGCTTCTACTCCAGCATGTACCATGGCTAAATCATCTAGTCTTCCACATGAAATGAATTCATTATTTAATCCAATAATGCTTCCTTTTTCGAATTCATATAAAAATAAATCAAAATCTATTATTTCATCTACACCCACTTTTAATTCTTCAGCTATAAGTTTAGACAAATAGTTATCTTTTGAAAATTCTTCGTTGATTAGAGATAGTAATGGTAGCATATCCTTTTGTTTATTAAGTTCCACACCCTCATTTACATTTCTATTCATGTGTATAGCAAGATTAGGTATTATCAAAACAGGTCGATTAATATTTAAAAATCTTATATTTGGATATAATGGATTATCAGATTTTAAGCTAACTCTTCCTGCCAGTCCAAGTGGCCTGTCTAGCCAAGTGGATAAAATAGGTCCGCCGTAAGTTTCTACATTTAATTTTAAATAATTATTTTCAACAACTATTTCCGGATTTGGCTTAATCCTAAATGTTGGAGCATCTGTATGTGCTCCTATAATTCTAAACCCATCTTCTTCTATTTCACCTTGCCCAACTACGAAGCCTATCAAAGCTGTACCATTCTTTTCTATATAGTATTTACTTCCTTTTTCTATGTTCCATTTCTCTCTAACATCAAGTTTTTTAAAGCCCTTTCCATCTAATATAGCCTCTAAGTTTTTCACTACATGAAAATTGCTTGGACTTTTGTGTATAAAATCAATGAGCTTCTGAGCAAAATCTAACTCTTTTTTCACATCTTCCCCTCCCTTAAACTTGGATAAAATTGTTTCACAGTCTCGCAACACAAATTTATTCACTCCATTCTAGTCGTGCAAATTTGACCTTAACAGATACACCGGACATAACCTTAAAATAGGATTGGTGCTTGTTGCGTTTAACCTACCAACGATTTAGTACACATGCTTGCACTGTAAGAGCTAATTTAGTATTGTCCGTAAAGCCATTCATAAATCAAGTCATGTCATAAATGTCTAACTAAATATAAGTACTTCAGCAAATATGCACGAAGTACTTATATTTAGTGTATCTATTCTTCTTCTTCCTCTTCATAATCATCATAGTCGTCTTCGTCATCACCGAATAATTCATAGAATGCTTCAACAACAAGGTCATACTCGCTGTCGTCTTCAATATTTTGTAATTCTATGCCTTCTTCAGTTTCACTATATTCATATAGTAAAACACTTTCTTCGCCTAATGGAAGTAAAGCTATGTATTCCTTATCTTCTACTCCGAATACTCCTAAAACATGGCATTCCATATCCGTACCATCGTCTAAAGTTAAAGTCATTATTTCCATCTCTTCATGATCATGTCCACAATTGCATCCTTCATGTTCATGTTCATGATCATGTCCACAGCAGCATCCATCTTTATGGTTATTATCTGTCATATTTTCATTCTCCTTTATTATTTATTTCATACTCTAGTTCAAGTATGTATATTCTATATAATATATCATTTGCTAATATTAGTATATAGATTATTCACAAAAATTACTAAAATAATTTAGTACTATTTAATTGACTTTAGTACTTTCAAAATATACTCCCAAACTCTCTTTGTAGAAGAAATACTTACATGCTCATTTGGAGTATGTACATCGTACATATTTGGTCCTAGTGAAATCATATCTAAATCATCAAATTTTTCATCAAATAAACCACACTCAAGTCCTGCATGTATAGCAGTTATGATTGGTCCTTTTCCATAAATTTTCTTATAACAATCAACAAATACTTCTCTTATATAAGAATCCTTTCTATACTCCCATGCAGGATAATCTCCTTCGCTTTCTGAGTTTGCACCAATTAAATTGGCTAATACTCCCATTTTCCTAACAATATCTAATTTTAAAGTTTTTACTGAGCTTCTTATGGCACATTCAAGTAGTACTGACTCTTCCGTAGTAGTTAGGACTCCGAGATTTGTCGAGCTCTGTACTAAGCCTTCAATTTCCACACTCATAGTCTGCACTCCATTAGGTATCAAAGTAAGTGCAACTAAAAGTTTTCTCATAGTTTCTTTAGAAAATGTTTTTTCATATTTGCCATTAGACTGTTCAAATTCTATTCTAAAATCTGAGTCTGCAGTTTTTAATTCATTTCCAATTATCTTATTCCATTCTCTTATTTCTTCTTCTATCTTAGTCTTATCCTTACTATTTACTAATAAAGTAGCATCACTTTCTCTTGGTATGGCATTCATCTTTGCCCCACCACTAATCTTGGCCAAATACAAATCATTGTTAATGGATATTCCTTGAAGAATTCTACCTAAAATAATGTTAGAATTTCCTCTTTCTTTATTGATTTCCATACCAGAATGTCCGCCTTTTAATCCTCTAATTCTTAATTCATATGTCAATAAATCTCCTGATGGATTATCCCACTCAATAGGTATACTAATTATGTTTCTAATACCTCCAGCACAGCTTACCAATAAAGTTCCTTCTTCTTCTGAGTCAATATTTATAAGTATCTTACCTTTTAAATTATCATGATCTAAGTTATTTGCTCCTCCCATTCCAGTTTCTTCTTCAGCAGTTATAAGAACTTCTAGTGGAGGGTGAGGGATTTCATCTGAATCAAGTATAGCTAAGGCATATGCTACTGCGATTCCATTATCAGCGCCTAATGTAGTTCCTGTTGCCTTAATCATGTCATCTTCTATTCGAAGCTTTAGTGGTTCAAAAGAAAAGTCATGATCTGTATCTTTATTTTTCTCACAGACCATATCCATGTGACCTTGTAAAATTACTGTTGGAGCATTTTCATATCCTTTTGTTCCAGGCTTCTTAATAATCACATTTAAGGCTTTATCTTGTATTACTTCTAAGCTACGCTTTTTAGCAAATTCAACTAGATAATCACTTATCTTTTTTTCATTGCCAGAACATCTAGGTATCTGTGTCAAATCTTCAAAGAAACTAAAAACAGATTTTGGTTCAAGATTTTCTAACACTTTACTCAACTTATCCACTCCTTATATTATATTTGATTAACAATAAATAAACAGTAATTAAACTATTTTTAAACTATCGTTCAACCATCGTTATGATTCTCAATTCCCAATTTTTAATTGACCTACTGCTCATCTCTTATTATTTTATCAATTATTCCTCCACCTAAGCACTCTTCTCCATCATAGAAAACCACTGCTTGACCAGGAGTCACAGCTTTTTGTGGTTTTTTGAACATTACTTTACACTTATCTTCACCAGTCAAATAAACACTTACTTCATTGTCAGGTTGTCTATATCTGAACTTTGCTGTACAATCAAAACTTTCTGCTTTAGGTCTATCACTTACCCAGCTAAGATCGCTTGCCATAAGTCCACTTGAGTATAACATAGGGTGTTTATCTCCTTGAACTACATAAAGAATATTTTTCTTTAAATCTTTATCTACAACAAACCAAGGTTCTCCAGTTCCAATTCCACCAATTCCAAGACCTTTCCTTTGACCTAGCGTATAGTGCATTAAACCAGAATGTTTGCCTACAATTTTACCGTCTAATGTCATGATATCTCCTGATTGAGCAGGAAGATAGTTATCTAAAAACTTATCAAAGTCTCTTTCTCCAATAAAACATATTCCTGTACTGTCTTTTTTATCTGCTGTTATTAATCCTTCTCTTTCTGCTATATTCCTTACTTCAGATTTTCTTAGATGACCAATTGGAAACATACTTTTAGAAAGTTGATACTGACCTAGAGTACACAAAAAATAAGTTTGATCCTTATTATTATCTACACCTCTTAAAAGTTTGTATTCACCATCTTTATAATCTACTCTTGCATAATGACCAGTTGCAATGTAGTCAGCTCCAAGCTTTATAGCATGATCTAAAAAAGCTTTGAATTTTATTTCTTTATTACACATTACATCAGGGTTTGGTGTTCTACCTTTCTTATATTCATCAAGAAAGTAGGAAAACACTCTTTCCCAATATTCTTTTGTAAAGTTAACTGTATAGTAGGATATGCCCAACTGGGTAGATACTCTTCTTACATCTTCATAATCTGCTTCAGCAGTACATACCCCCGCCTCGTCTTTCTCATCCCAATTTTTCATGAATATACCTATAACATCATATCCCTGTTCCTTCAAAAGGTATGCAGTTACAGAAGAATCTACTCCTCCAGACATACCAACTACAACTTTTATGTCTTTGTTATTCTTTGTCATTAACATCATTCCTTACAATTAATTGTATCACTGTTACTCTCCAAAAATTCTCTTATTTATTGCTTTTCCTGTTTCAGTAGTAGCTAGACCTCCTAAAGCAGTTTCTCTTAATTCCATAGGAAGTGATTTTCCTACTCTATACATAGCATCTACAACTTCATCAAAAGGAACTATGCTCTTAACTCCAGCTAAGGCCAAGTCCGCTGATATCATTGCATTAGCCACACCAGAAGCATTTCTCTTTGCACAAGGCGCTTCTACAAGACCAGCTATTGGATCACATATTAAGCCTAGTATGTTCTTTAAAGCAATTGCAGCTGCATGAAGAGACATTTCAGGGGTTCCACCTGCCATTTCTACTATTGCAGCTGCAGCCATTGCAGCAGCTGAACCACATTCTGCTTGACAACCCCCTTCTGCTCCCGATACAGTAGCATTTTGTGCAATTATAGTTCCTACTCCCGCCGATGTAAACATAGCATCTATCATATCAGCTTCCCCTAAACCAAGCTCTTCTGCAACTGTTATAATTGCTGCAGGAATTATTCCACTTGAACCTGCTGTAGGTGAAGCACATATTCTTCCCATGGCAGCATTTACTTCAGAGGTAGAGAATGCTCTAGCCATAGCTTTGTTTATTGTGTTTCCACAAATTGTTTTCCCATTTTTCCTATATGATTCCACTCTTTTTGCGTCTCCACCTATGATCCCACCTACTGACTTTACTTCCTCTTCAATGCTTTTTTTAGCTGAGTTAATCATAACATCTAAGACAGTTCCCATATTTTTTCTTAATTCTGATTCTGATAGTCCTGTAAGCTCACTTTCTCTTTTTATTACTATCTCAGATATTTTAGCATTATATTCCTTAGCCAATTCTAATAGTTCGTATCCATGGTTATACATATGCTCACCTCTTCTTAACTGGATTTATTACTTTTACTTCTAGAACATTTTCAGTGTTTTTAAGTTGCTCTATTACATCGTCAGTGATATCATCATCTGTTTCTATAATCATGTAAGCCTCTACACCTTTTTTCTTTCTCTTAACTTTCATGACTCCTATGTTTATATTGTTCTGTGAAAGAACAGCAGTAACACTACTAATAACTCCCTTTTTGTCGTTCTGAGTAACAATTAAAGTAGGATGATCTCCCGTCATCTTAACATTATAACCATCTACATTTGTAATTATTATGTTCCCACCACCAATAGATGATCCAATTACTTCGGTTTTACTTCCATCATTTTTGTTGAAAACAATTTTTACAGTATTTTCATGCTGATTACCTAAATCTGTTTCCACAAATGAAACCTTTATACCTTTATCTTCAGCTATATTCAAAGAATTTCTTAATCTTTCATCATATGGCTCCATCCCAAGAATTCCTGCCACTAAAGCTTTATCAGTACCATGCCCCTTATAAGTTTTGGCAAAAGATCCATGAAGATAGAATGTAACAGAATTAAAATCATCGCCAGAAATATATTTTGCAACTTTTCCTATTCTAGCAGCACCTGCAGTATGAGAACTGGAGGGACCAACCATGATTGGTCCTAGTATATCAAATACACTGTATTCTTTCATAGATTTTCATAATCTCCTTATTTGAGTTTTATTATTTCAGAGAGTAAAAACTCCACTAAATAAGTCTTAGTTTATTTTCTCGAATTCTACCATAAAATATTTACTCTTTCAATAGTATTTATCATGTTTCAAAAGAAAACTGCTGAATTTTTCAGCAGCCTATTTAACAACTATATTTTCATTTTCCACGTTCACATTAATGGTATAACCACTTCTAAACTCATCTTTTAAATATAATTCTGCTATCTCGTCCTCGATATATTTTTGAATAGCTCTTCTCAAAGGACGAGCTCCATATTTCTGATCGTATCCTTTTTCTACTAAAAAGTCTTTTGCTTTATCTGATACATGAATATTCATTTCTTTTTCTCTCACGTCTTCTACTACTTCTTTGAGCATTAGGTCAACAATTTGACGAAGCTCTTCTGTAGATAAATGTGTAAATACTATAGTCTCATCGACTCTATTAAGAAATTCCGGCCTAAAAGTTTGCTTCAATGCATCCTTTACTCTATTTTCTATGTCTATATATCCTTCTCTTGCAAATCCAAATGTATTTACATTAAAGCTAGTACCTGCATTAGATGTCATTATAATAACAGTATTCTCAAAGAAAACAGTTCTTCCTTGACTGTCAGTAAGTCTTCCATCTTCTAATATCTGTAGAAGCATATTAAATACATCTGGGTGAGCCTTTTCTATTTCATCAAGTAGGATAACTGAATATGGTCTTCTTCTAACTTTTTCAGTTAGCTGTCCTCCCTCATCATATCCTACATATCCAGGAGGTGCTCCTATAAGCTTTGAGACTGTATGTTTTTCCATAAACTCTGACATATCTACACGTATCATAGCTTCTTCGCTACCAAATAATTCGCAGGCAAGTGCTTTGGCTAGTTCAGTCTTTCCTACTCCTGTAGGCCCCACGAATATAAAAGATGCAGGTTTTTTCTTTCTTCTAAAACCTGAACGGTTCCTTCTAATCGCTTTAGATAAGCTAACTATAGCTTCATGTTGCCCAATAACTCTTTTGTGCAAAATCTTTTCAAGATTTAGAAGTTTAGCAGCTTCTTCGCTAGTAATTCTCTGAACAGGTATTTTAGTCCATGCTTCTATTACATAAGCTACATCATCGACAGTAACTTGTACTTCAGAGCATGATTTCTCTAGTTTTTTAATCTTATCATCTATATTAAACTCTTCCATTTTATATTCTGCTGCTTTCTCATAATTATCAGATGTAGCAGCTGCCTCTTTCAATTCCTGTACCCTCTTTAGTTCTGCTCTCAATGTTTCAAGTTCAATAAAACCTTGATTCTTAAGATTTACTCTTGAGCCAGCTTCATCAATAACATCAATAGCCTTATCTGGTAGAAATCTGTCAGTTATATATCTTTCAGAAAGCCTTACTGCAGCTTCTATTACTTCATCAGATATTTGAACTTTATGATATTCCTCGTAATATCCTTTTATTCCTTTTAAAATCTCAATACTTTCTTCAACAGTTGGTTCTTCAACTAGAACAGGTTGAAATCTTCTTTCTAATGCAGAATCCTTCTCTATATGTCTCCTATATTCTTCTAATGTTGTAGTACCAACAACCTGAATTTCTCCTTTTGCAAGGGATGGTTTAAGAATGTTTGCAGCATTCATAACTCCACCATGGACTTCTCCTGCGCCCATAATATTATGGATTTCATCAATAACTAGAATTATATCACCAAGATTCTTTGCCTCATCGATAATAGCTTTCATGCGTCCTTCAAATTGCCCTCTAAATTGTGTGCCTGCTACAATAGCAGTTAAATCAAGAAGATATACTTCTGCGTCATATAATTTTGCAGGAACTTGCTTTTCAGCTATTTTAACTGCCAAACCTTCTGCTATTGCAGTCTTCCCAACTCCAGGTTCACCAATAAGCACAGGATTATTTTTTGTTCTTCTATTTAATATTTGAATTACCCTATCTATTTCTCGATTTCGTCCTATAATTCTATCTATCTGCTTGTCTATTGCTTTGTCTGTTAGATTTGTCCCATAAGTATCTAGATACTTCTTTTTCTTTTTACGGGACTTTTTTTCATTCTTTAGTGTAGATTCAGTTTCTTTTATTTCCGAATCTACATTCTTCGCTTTTGACTCAAAATCTTGTTCTTTATCTGATATCATATCACCTAATAAACTCGCAAGTGGGTTCTCTGTATCCACTTTTTCTATATCAATATCTTGAAAAACATTATTCATTTGGTTAGTTATATTTTCTAGGTCCTCAGGCTTCATATTCATCTGCTGCATAAGCTGATCCATTACAGGTAGTCCCAATTTTTTTGCACACTCCATACATATACCTGTGACCTCAGTTTTCCCATTTTCTATTTTTGTAGTTAGCATAACAGCAATATTTTTCTTACAAATAGAACACAACTTCACCTTTACCACCTCTACTTTCTAATGGAAATACAATATTCTTTTAGTATATCATATTTTATACCCTTATTTGAACAAGTTAATTAGTATTTAATCAATTCTTTATTACAGATTCTATCTTGGCTCCTCCGATAATCTCGTTTCCTTTAAAAAGCACTACAGATTGACCAGGTGCAATAGCTCTTTCTTTTTTATGAAAAGATACTTTTATCTTTCCATTTCCTAGCCCTATAATAGTTGCTGGTAAAAGCCAACCCCATTGACATACCTTGACTCCAGCTTGAATTTCTCCATTTAGCTCATCAAAAAGAGTAAAATTTGCATCCTTACCAATCAAACCTTTTGAATACGTGTCCTCGTCATCTCCAAGGACAACTACATTTTTTTTAGCATCTATTTCTATTACAAACATAGGTTTGTTGAAATATTCCCCCAATCCTCTGCGTTGTCCTATTGTATAATTTACAATGCCTTTATGTTCACCAATAATATTTCCATTAATATCTACGAATTTCCCTTTTTTGACTAATTGAGGCTTCTCTTTTGAAATATATTTTCCATAATCTCCATCTGGAATAAAGCATACTCCCATACTATCAGATTTGCTCGAAATTCTTTCATCTATCTTGCTTGCTATTTCCCTTACTTCTATCTTAGACTTAAATAAACCTAAAGGTAATATTACGTGTTTAAGTTGATTTTGAGTAAGAGAATAGAGTACGTATGATTGGTCTTTTCTATTTGCTTTGCCAGTAAATATGCGATATCTTTTTAGTTCTTTATCATATGTTATATTTGCAAAATGTCCTGTCGCTATATAGTAAGCACCTAAATCATTGGCAGCTTCAAGTAGCTTTCCATACTTAATTTTTTTATTGCATGTAATACAAGGATTAGGAGTTCTTCCATTGAGATATTCATTAATAAACTCATTTTTAACTGTAGTTTCAAATTCTTGTCTTAAATCTAATACGTAATGGGGAATACCCAAAAGCTTTGCTATATTTTTAGCATCTTTTATAAATTGAGGCTCTTTTATTTTTCCTTTTTCATCGAGCTCATTAAAAAGATGCATAGTTATTCCAATAACTTCGTAACCTTGTTTTTTTAATAAATAGGCAGCAACAGTGCTATCAACTCCACCACTTAAGCCTACTGCTACTTTATCTTGGCTAATCTTCATTTAACCACCCTTCTATATATATTTAAGCATTTCTTAACTTTATTATAACATACACATATGTTGAATATATGAAATGTTTGAAGGGTAAAATATAAATATAATAATTTTAGTTGCTATTGTAAATGAAATCACTTATAATTAATATGGTTTAAACAGGAAATTTTATGAATTTATGAGTTTTACTTATTATTAAATTATTTTTGTTTATACTAGTATTTAAAAAATATATAGAGAAGGAAAAAGAATTATGAAAAACTTAGAATTTACAGAATTAAATCTATCTCCAGAGATAGAAAAAGCAGTTGCTGAAATGGGTTTTGAAGAAGCAACACCAATACAGTCTCAATCCATTCCTTACATAATGGATGGAAAGGATATTATCGGTCAAGCTCAAACTGGTACAGGTAAAACATGTGCCTTTGGAATCCCTGCCATTGAAATGGTAGATCCAAAAAATGAGAGCATACAAGCACTAATCTTAAGTCCTACAAGAGAACTTGCTATACAAATATCAGAAGAGTTGAAAAATGTGTCCAAATATAAAAAAGGTATTAAGATTCTTCCGGTTTATGGTGGTCAACCAATAGAACGTCAAATAGCTGCTCTAAAAAAACGTCCTCAGATTATTATAGGAACACCAGGAAGATTAATGGACCACATGAGAAGACGCACAATTAAGTTAACAGAACTAAAAATGGTAGTGTTAGACGAAGCTGATGAAATGCTAAACATGGGTTTCAGAGAAGACATTGATGCAATTCTTGAAAAAATACCAGTAGATAGACAGACTGTTCTTTTTTCAGCAACTATGTCTAAAGAAATCATGGATTTAACTTCGAAGTATCAGAAAAATGCTGTTCTAGTCAAAGCAATTCATAAAGAGCTTACTGTGCCAAGAATTGAACAATACTACTTAGAGGTTAGAGAATCAGCAAAGCTTGATGTTCTTTCAAGGATTATTGATAAAGAAGGTATCAAACTAGCGCTTGTTTTCTGCAACACTAAAAAGCGAGTTGATGAGCTAACATCTGGCCTTCAATCTAGTGGATATATGGCAGAGGCTCTACACGGAGATATGAAGCAATCACAACGTGACAGGGTAATGTCAAGGTTTAGAAGCGGAGCAATTGAAATTTTAGTCGCAACTGACGTTGCAGCTCGTGGGATTGACGTAGATGATGTTGAAGCAGTTTTCAACTATGATATTCCAAATGACGAAGAGTATTATGTCCATAGAATAGGCAGAACCGGTAGAGCTGGTAAAACAGGTAGGGCTTTTACATTTGTATCTGGTAGAGAGTTTTATAGACTGAAAGACATACAAAGGTATACAAAGTCAAAAATTAATCTTATGACTCCTCCATCCTTATCTGATATTGAAGAAAGTAAAGTCAACAATGTCATTAATGATCTAAAAGCTATGTTGATAAAAAATAACCTGTCTAAATATGTAAGTTATATTAATAGGGTTCTTGAAGAAGTTAATGTAGACAATCACAATAACTATATAACTACAGTAGATGTAGCTGCTGCACTCCTTAAATCAATAATTACCGAAAACGGTAAAACTGATTTCGCTGATAAAGATAATTTGGACTATAAAGAAACTGGTGCAGAAAAAGGAATGGCAAGACTATTTATTAACATGGGAAGTAAAGATAGAATACAGCCTAGGCACATAGTAGAAGCCATTGCTTCAAGAACTAGCCTTCCTGGTAAGAAAATCGGTGCTATTGATATATTTGACAAGTTTTCTTTTGTAGATATACCTTTAGAATATGTACAAGAGGTATTGGCGCCATCGAAAAGCTTTAGAATAAAAGGTAAAAAAGTTACTATAGAAAAAGCTAATAGGAAGTAAATATTTTAAAAGCCCTCTAAAATGGAGGGTTTTATATTTCTTCCCAATCAATATACAAATTAAGCTTTTCAACAAATCTCTCAAAATATGTTGCTTCAAGCTCTGTAAACCTTTCAAGTTCCGGACTATCTAAGTCAAGTACTCCGTATACCTTACTATTCTTCACTATTGGTATCACAAGCTCGGAATTTGATGCAGAATCACAAGCAATGTGTCCTGGAAAGTTATGTACATTGGGCACAAGCTGAGTTTCTTTAGTTGTAGCGGCTGTTCCACATACTCCAGCATTGAGCTTTATTCTGTTGCATGCTGGAAGACCTTGGAAAGGACCAAGAACTAGTTCATCTCCTCGCATAAAATAAAAGCCTGCCCAATTTAGTCTATCTACTATTGCATATATTAAAGCAGTTGCATTGGAAATATTGGCTAATACATCTATTTCAGAGCTTAATTGCCCTTCAAGAGCAAGAAGTAAATATTCAAGTCTCTGTTTATCATTCATTCTTTCAACACCTTCAAGCTTAATCATAAATTTTCCTCCATTCATTGATTAATATAGTATAATAGTATAAGTTATCTTCACTTAACTTTCATTATATCATCTAGTACATATGTTAACTAATATTTTATATATTAGAATGCCATAATAGCTATATAATATAAATATTATTTTTAGCTATATTTTTTATAAATCTTTAATATTTCAAATAACTTATCAGAGAGGAATAGTTTATGGATAAATTAGAAAGAAGTTTTTATAGAAAAAGTGCTTTGGTTCTAGCAAAGGATTTGTTAGGCAAGTACTTAATATTTAATACCAATAACGAAAAACTAGTTGGTAAGATAGTTGAGACAGAAGCTTATATGGGGTTCAATGATAAAGCTGCTCATACCTATAATGGTAAAAGAACTCCGAGAGTAGAAGCTATGTATGGAGAAGAAGGACATGCATATGTATATATAATTTATGGTATGTATAATTGCTTTAATGTGGTGGCAGCAGAAAAGGAAATAGCCCAAGCAGTCCTTGTAAGAGCTTTAGAGCCAATAGAAGGCATGGAAACAATGGCAATAAATAGATTTAAAAAGTCTTTTAACCAATTAAAAAAATCCCAGATCATAGGCTTAACTAATGGTCCTGGAAAGCTATGTCAAGCCCTTGGGATAACAAAGGAAATGAATGATGAGGATTTAACCGGAAATAAATTGTATATATGTTCTGGAATACAAGAAGATTTTCATATAGTTGAAACTAAAAGAATAGGTATAGATTATGCTGAAGAAGCAAAAGATTTTCCCTGGAGATTCTATATAAAGAACAATAAATTTGTTAGTATGCCATAAAATTAAAAAAGCAATAGAAATTTGTAATCATGAAAAATTAAAGCCAAAAATTCCTATTGCTTTTTTCTTACTATTCTACTGCATAGCTATCAAAATATCCTTGAATATGTATTATTGGGGTACCTTTATCCCCACTACCACTAGTAAGGTCACATAAACTGCCTAATAGGTCTGTTAGTTGTCTCGGTGTTGTTCCTAAAGTCTCAGCTTTTCCTATTAGATTTGCTCCTTTTTCTCTTATCTTTTTCTTCATAGCTTCAATCCTTTCATTTCCTTTAAGTCCTCCAAGTTCATTGTCAGCAATATATTTTAGCTTAATTTCATTTGGCGTTCCTTTAAGCCCATCAGTATATCCTGGTGACACTATTGGATCTGCCAGCTCCCATATTTTCCCGACTGGATCTTTAAAAGCTCCATCACCATATACCATTACCTCTACACGCTTTCCGATTCTTTGCTTTATTGCTTTTTGGACTTTATACACAAAATCTTGAGAATCTCTTGGAAATAACTTTATTTTTTCTTCTGTAGCTTTGTTTGAACCAAGCAACCCATATTCAGCATTGAAACCACTACCATTTATAGGTTCATTTAAAATATCATCTAATCCATAAACAATGTCTGCTCCAGCTTCCTTTAAAATTCTCTTGTTTCTTTTTCTTTCGTGAATATTAGCAACTAATATTTCTTTAGAATATTTTAATGCTACTCTTGGGTCATTAGCTAGAATTACTTCTATATTATTATTTGAAGCAAGTTGTTTATAATAATTTACATAATCAATTCCAGTAAAAGGATGTATTACTTGTGGACCAAAAAGTTCTCTATAATTTGCTTCACTTAGAACATCTGTATAAGGATTAACCCCTAATTCATCCATTACATCTACATCAATAAGATGATTTCCTACTTCATCCGATGGATAGTTTAAAAGCAAATAAATCTTTCTTCCACTCATTGCTATACCTTTTAAAATAAGTGAAAACCTATTTCTACTCAATATAGGAAAAAGAACTGCTACATCGCCTTCAAACTTTTGATTTATGTCACATGCTATATCTTTGACTGTTGCATAGTTTCCCTGTGCCCTTGCTACTAAAGACTCAGTTATACCTATGACATCTCTGTCATTGATATGAAAAATTTCTGATTCCATTGCTTCTAGAATAGAATCTACCACTATATTTACTAGGTCATCTCCCTCCTTAATAATAGGTGCCCTAATTCCCCTTACTGTTGTACCCACTCTTCTTCCCATAATAAAACCTCCTCTTAAGAATCTATACAAAGAAGCATATAAACTATTATTTTTGAAATTAGTTACACTTATATTCTTACCATAATACTTTGTTTGCATTACAATATTATTATATTTCCGAAAACAAAGCTTCGTTATAAAAAAAGTGAATCTATCATTGTTTTCATAAAGATAGATTCACATATTATTTGCTCTTTTTTGATAAAAATCCTTTGTATAAGCTGTTCTTATCTAAGTAAATTCCATATTTCTAATTATGTCAATAAAAGCTTCTTATTCTTTATTTATCAATATTATTCCTGAGGAAACAAAAATAACTCCTAATATAACATTTATGCCTAGAAGTCTTTCTCCTAGAAAAATATATGAAAGAAATACACCAAATAAAGGTACAGAGAATTTATATATAGAAACCTTTCCTACACCATTATATTTCAATAAAATCGTCCACAGAGAAAAAGCCGCTGCTGATATAAAACCTAAATATAGAAGCAATATTGAACCTTTTAAAGTAAAGTTTAATCCGTTCCCTCCACCTAAAGATCCTGCAAGCATTAATACTACTGAACCAATAAACAGTTGATAGCTTGAAATCATAAAGGGTGATATGTTTTTTGCAATTTTTTTTGTATATATACCTGCAAGTGCACCTACTAAACTAGAAATAATTATAAATCCTTCTCCTGTAAGTTTAAAACCGCCTTGAAAAGCACCGCCTTTTAGATTAACAACAGCTACTCCAATAAATCCTAATATTACTCCAACTATTCTCTTAATGCTCAACTTATCTTCTGCATAGAAAAAATGGGCAAGAATAACACTAAAGAATGTAGTAGTAGCAGCAAGTATTGAACCTTTTGTTCCACTAGTATTTGAAAGCCCTATATAGAAAAATACATATTGTAATGCTGTTTGTATAAGGCCTAAAAATCCAACTTTATAAGTATCTTCTTTTTGTATTTTTAATGACCTTCCTGTAATTATACAGAAAACAAATATCATTATTGAAGATAGAAAAAACCTATAGCCTGCAAAAACTATTTTTTCAAAAGTGTCATTAGCTCCAATACCAAAAAGCTGATAACCTATCTTTACAGAAGGAAAAGCACTCCCCCATAAAAAACAACTTATCAACCCTAATATCATAACCATATATGTTTTGGTAAAAATCGCTTCATTTTTATCTCTCAATTACATCTCTCCTTTTGTTATTAAGTACCCATTATCTGTTTTATTAATTGTTACATTTAATAAACAAAACCTACAATTTCTTATTATACTATATTTACAAAAATAAAACAGCCTATTCAAAATTCAAATAGGCTGTAAACTCCCAATCATATTGATATTTGGCTTTTATAATTGTTTGTTTTTGATGTAAAATTGTGAATTTCAAAGAGAATCAACTCAGGTATTATTAACTTGCTTCTTCTCTATAATAAAAATCAGTTTCTCCAATTCTCTTAAATCCCACGGACTCATAAAACCTTATGAGTCTTTGCTTTAGAAAAACCATCTCTTTATCTTTTGGATTCATTATATATTCAACTTCTCCATTAATTCTTTCTAAAGGTCCAGGCATTAAATATATACATGATATAGGCTCTGCAATATTTCTATCTAAAAACTTAGGCAATTGCTCAAATATTTTTCTACCTATTCCATTACCTCTATATTCCTTTTCAATAAAAAGCTCTGTAATATAAAATGCACTATCTTTACAATTTTCCTTTGATAATACTTGAATATAGAAGGTCTTAATTTCCTCCTCCTCTTCCTTGTCTGTAAATTCAAGAACTTTCAAGACTTCATCTGATTTTAGTTCCTTGAAAATATTGTCTACGTTCAATAGAACTCCTTTAATATAGCCAATTTCTCCATATTCATTAGCAATATTAATCATAATCTCCTTTTTATAATGTGATAGCCTTAAAATTGACTTATTATAATGGGAATCGCTATCACTATTATTTTCACTTTCACTATCTTCATCATCTGAACTTTTTGAGTTCATAAAAAACACCTCTAACATAATTTATTTAATATAGTATACTCTAATATTATACATATTATTGGAAAAACTCAAACCTGATTTTTCTAGTTTAATTCTTATTTAACTGCTTTTCTTATTACTATTACAATATATTACTATTTATATTAATTAAATCTGAGTTAATCTTTTATTTAGTACTATATACAGAGTTATTACCTTCTGCTTTCTATTATTTGTGTATCTAAGCTATCATTTGATTCAAGCATATCTAAAATCCATTTTTTTCCTTCTACTAGTCTGGTTACTAGCATAGCACATACTGCATTTCCTGTTGAATTAAGCAAAGTTGCTGGAGCATCTATTATTGTACTTATTACAGCTATTATAGCCAAAGATTCTGGTGGAAAGCCATAAACACTTATTATTAATACTTCACCTATCATTCCTCCACCTGGAATAGCTCCCATAACAGCACCTACCAAATATGATACGAATATTATCCCAACTACTGCTTTAAAGCTAGTTACATCTCTTCCAAATAAACCCAGTAAAAAAACTATTTTTAAAACCCCTCCAATTACAGAACCATCCTTATGTGTATTAGCTCCAAGTGGAATTATTGTTTCTGCAATATCATCTGTGACACCCATCTTTTTTGTGCTTTTCAAATTAACTGGAATACATGCTGCACTGGAACAGGTAGCCAAAGCTGTCGCTGACGGTTCCAAAGCATTTCTCCAAAATAATTTAACTCCAGCATTACCACCTGCGATAAAAGCATATAGGGTAAACATTCCAAAATAATAAATTCCTGTTATTGTCAGATATAGGATAAATACTCTTAAATATCCCTCTAATATTTGAGCTCCCAGTTGTCCAATAACCGAAGCAAAATAGCATCCAAGACCTATTGGAGCAAAATGCATTATTATATTCACCATTTTAATAAATATTTCAGCACCTGAATCCAAAAACTTAACAAAAGGTTCGGCTTTTTTTCCTACTGCAACTATGGAAGTTCCAAAAATTATGGAAAATACAATGAGTTGAAGCATATTTTTCTTTGAAAATAATAATACGAAGTCTGATACTGTAAAAGTGTTAACTAGTTGTTGTAATGGTCCAACATGTTCACTAATAGATAATTCACCACTTGCCTGCGCTATCATTTTTTGTATAATTCCACTATCTATACCTTTAGTGGGGTTTATTATTAAAGCTCCCACAAGGCCTATTACAGCAGCTATGAATGCTGTACATGTAAATACTATGAATATGTTTATCAAAATTTTTCCCAATCTCTTCATGTTTGTCATGTTTGCAATAGCGGATGTTACACTAAAAAATACTAAGGGGACAATTATAGTAAAAATTAGATTTAAAAACAAATTACCAAAAGGCTCAAGTATAGATGCTTTGGAACCCATTACAGCTCCCACAATTCCCCCGATTAACACAAAAACAATCATTACAATGGAAGATTTATAAGTCTTCAATAATTCCATTTACCCCTCTCCTTTTCTTTAATATTTGATTCTTAAAATGTTATGTATTTAACTTTATTATATATTTATTTTTTGCTATATATATTGCTAATAATGCTTGAAACATTGCAAAAGTTGCTATATTATATAAGAAAGAATAGAAAAAAACAGGGAGATGATAGTTTTGAAGGATAGCAATGTGGAACTAAAAATAAGCCGAGGATATCTCAATGAAGATTTTGAGTACTTTCATTTGAAGGATAAAAAAAACATGGAGTTCGAATTTCATTATCATGATTTTAATAAAATAGTCATTTTTATTTCTGGAAATGTGACTTATCTCATAGAAGGGAAGGCCTATAAGCTTAAGCCATGGGACATACTTTTTGTAAATAGCAATGACGTTCATAAAGCAATAATAAGTCCCTATGAAACCTATGAAAGAATAATAATATGGGTCAACTCAAGATTTTTAGAGATGCATAATAGAGATGATAATAATCTGCTTAGCTGTTTCGAGCTATCATCAAAGCACAACATAAGCCTTATGCGTTTAAATCCTAATAATATTGGTAGTGTTAAGCATACCTTGGTTTTACTTGAAGATGCCTCTAAAGATACTACTTTTGGTAGCAAAATATTAAAAAATTCTTTATTTCTTCAACTTATGATTTATCTTAATAGATTTTTTCTCGGACAAAACGTTAATGCCAGAGAAGAAGATATCGAATTTGATGAAAGAATAGAAAACATATTAGGATATATAAATGAAAATCTTAATGGTGATTTGTCCATAGAAAATATTTCTTCGAAATTCTATATTAGTAAATATTATCTTATGCACAAATTCAAAACTCAAACTGGCTACACTATCCACAGTTATATACAACAAAAAAGGATGATTTTGGCCAAGTCTCTTATAAAAAAAGGAAAACAAATGTCAGACATTGCAATAGGATGTGGTTTTGGCGACTATTCCAGTTTTGTAAGAGCTTTTAAAAAAACATTTGGACTTTCCCCAAAAAACTACTCAAAGGTTATATTAGAACTCGATAATTCTTATAATTCCAATAGGCATTCTTAATTTTGATTTATTCTAACTCTTTAATTTTATAAATTTCATAAAAACCTAGTATTCACTGTAACATCAATAACTTACATACATATATTAAATTAGGTTAAATCTGAAAATGTCTCCTTAATTGTTGAGTACAATCTCATATATATGGTTTTTTCTCCCTTTAATTAATTATACTACTGTAGTAATTCTAATGTTTTATTCTCAATTAGTTTAAATCTTGAATTATAGGGTGATTCCTCAAATTAATACTCTTAAATGGGGTGATATGATGAAAAGTAAACCCATAAGCAAAGCATATTTAGTTTTTTTTAAAAGACTTTTTCAAGACAAAAAATTTTATAACAAGTTAAATAAAAAAATAAATTTTAACTCGAAAAAGATTTATGAAAATATAAAATCTATAAAAATAGCTACAATATTAGACAATTTTTCTTACCAATGTTTTAGACATGAATTTATTATTATCCCTTTAATATATGAAAGCTGGTTAAAACAATTAAAGGAACAGAAACCAGATTTGTTATTAGTTGAATCTGCATGGTATGGCAACAAAGGTTCATGGAAAGGTAAAATCACAAATCTTGGCACTTCAAAAGATAAATCCCTAGAAAAATTAATTAAATGGTGTAACCATAACAATATTCCTACTGTGTTTTGGAATAAGGAAGATCCAGGTAACTTCAACTTTTTTAAAAATACTGCAAAGCTTTTTGATTTTGTCTTTACTACTGATATAAACTGTGTAGAAAAATATAGGGAAATTTTAGGCCATGATAATGTATACCCTCTTCTTTTTGCTGCTCAACCTAAAATACACAATCCGATAAATAGAAATCAAGATAAATTAGGTAAAGTTGCTTTTGCGGGAACATGGCGTGATATAGGTCATGGAAATAGATCTCACCATACAGATATGTTATTAAAGCCTGCCATTAAATATGGTTTGCATATATATGATAGAGCATTTAATAATCAAAGTAAAAGTCTTAAATTCCCAGATAAATATGCTCCATATATTATAGGAGATTTACCATATGAGGAAATGGTAAATACTTATAAAAAATATGATGTTTTTTTGAATGTTAATTCCTGTGAGGATAGTCCTACTATGTTTTCCAGAAGAGTCTTTGAGTTGTTAGGTTGTGGAACCAATGTAATAAGTAGTTATTCATCTGGCATTGAAAAAATGTTTCCAAACATTGTTAAAATCTGCAAAAGTCAAGAAGAAGTAGATTTTTATATAAATATGTTATTAGAAAATGATAATCTCCGAGACAGATTGTCTCTATTAGGCCAAAGAGAAATCTTTTCCAATCACACGTACAAACACAGAATTGAAGAAATTCTTAGCAAAGTATATCCAGATTTTCAGAAATCAGATGATCCTAGTGTCTCAATAGTCACTTGCACAAATCGATATAACTGTATTGATAATATTTTTAATAATTATGACACTCAAAATTACAAAAATAAAGAACTTATAATAGTTTTAAATAATAATGAATTGGATATTTCAGTTTATAAGAAAAAAGCGAATAGATATAAGAACATTCAAATATATCAGCTTGACGAAAAAAAGACTTTAGGAGAATGCTTAAACTATGCAATTGAAAAATCTAATTCTGACTATATTGCTAAATTTGACGACGATGATTATTACGGTTCTAATTATCTCTTAGATTCAATGAATGTTTTTAAATATGTTGATGCAGATGTTGTTGGTAAATTAGCATCATACATTTATTTTAAGTCATCTAAAATACTTGCAATTAGGTTCTCAGGAATGGAAAACCGTTACGTTAAGTATGTTACTGGACCCACTATGGTTATAAATAGAAAAATATTCAATAAATTTGGATTTTCACACAAAAATCAAGGTGAAGATACACAGTTTCTAAAAGATTGTGCTGCAAATGGATTTAAAGTTTATGCTACGGATAGATTTAATCACACTTATTTAAGGCATTCTCAGAACAACCAAAACACATGGCAATTTGATGAAAAAAAGTATCTAAAAAATTGTGTTCTTATAGCTCAAACAGAAGATTATAAAGATTTTGTAACAGTCTAAGTATAGATTGACGGGGGAGGTATTATGAAAAAAATTTGTGTATTAGGGCTTGGCTATATAGGGCTACCAACTTCAGTAATGCTAGCATTAAATGGTTATAAAGTAATTGGAGTAGATATAAACGAAGATATTTTAGATTCAATTAAAAAAGGAAAATTAAATATAAAAGAGCCATATCTTGCTGATATGTTAAGTGAATTAATTTCTACTAAATCTCTTATATTAAAAAACAGTCCTGTAGAATGTAACGGGTTCATAATATGTGTACCAACACCAATGCAAAATGACAATACCTGTGATTTATCCTACGTGCTTTCTGCTATTAATTCAATAACTCCATATATAAAAAAAGGTAACATAATTATAATAGAATCTACTATGCCACCAACTACAACTAGAAAAGTTATTAAGCCACTAATAGAAAAAAATGGTCTAACAGTAGGAAAAGATGTGTATTTAGCTTTTTGCCCGGAAAGAGTGTTGCCAGGAAATATTATTAATGAAATTATACACAACAATAGAATCATAGGAGGAATTACCCCTAGATGTGAAAAAAAAGCTTTACAAATTTATTCTAGTTTTGTAAAAGGAGAAATTGTAACAACTGACACTGATACTGCAGAAATGACAAAGCTAGTAGAGAATGTTTACAGAGATGTAAATATTGCACTTGCTAATGAACTAGCCAAAATATGCAATAAGCTTGGCATAGATGTATTACAAGTAATAAAATTTGCAAATAATCATCCACGCGTTTATCTTCACAATCCAGGGCCAGGTGTAGGCGGGCATTGTATACCAATAGATCCCTATTTTCTTATAGAAAAGTCTCCTGAACTGGCCAATATTATTTCTATGGCAAGAGAAATAAATCTTAGTATGCCAAATTTTATAGTGTCTAAAGTTAATGCTCTCTTAAAAAATATACACAATCCTAAAATTGCAGTTTGGGGAATTTCATATAAGGGAAATACAGATGACATTAGGGAAAGTCCAGCATTAAAAATAATTGAGCTTTTAAATAAAAAAGGCTATAACATATCTATTTTTGAACCTTTGGCTAAAGGCAAGTCTATGCAAACTTGTACAATTGAAGAGTCAATACTAGAAGCTGATTTGATTTTAATATTAGCTGATCACCAAGAGTTTAAAGACATTGCTTATGACAAGATAGCAAAACAGATGAAAACGCCTATAATCTTTGATACAAAGAATATCATAGATAAAAATATATATGATAGAGAAACTATGCTTATTATTAACTTTGGCAATATGTATAAATTTAATAGTGTATAGTTGTTCGATTTTTTAAGTTAGAAATATAACCATCCTATAAGGAGGTATATAGAATGATGATTTTAAAAATTGGAAACCCTGAGATATTAAATGATACTGTTATATTTCAGTGGAATTCCAATAAACATATTCCCGTATTTAATAAAAATACCTTCCATATTAAATATCAAGGACTAAATATTGAAGATTTACCCATAGACGTTTTCTGGAGTGTGTTTCTATCTCTTATGGTTCCAATAGTTAATTCCATAGATGAAGAAAGTTTATTTTTGTTTCCTAAAAGTATTCCTAAACATGTTGCAGAAACTTGGATAAACTTTCATGAGGCAAGTAAAATAACCATATACCCTATTTCAGAAAAATCTTATAAAGAGTCATTACTCTCAAAAGTTAAGAAGAAGGTTTCTACAAGCAAAAGCTACGAAGCTGCAGTTCTTTTTGGTGGGGGAAAAGACTCTACTTATGCCTATTCACTCCTTGCTGAAATACTGGGTATAAATAATGTGCTTCTGATTTCCTATGTTTATAGCTGGAGCCAAGATGCAATGTCGAAAGTAGATAAAAGAAGAGATAATTTTATGCTAACTCCTCTAAAAAGAGACTTGAATACTAAAATACAAAAAATCATCTCTGATTTTGCAGCAATATTAACTGATTTCACTAAAATACAAATTCCAAATGTTTCATTATTCACAGGTCCTGCCCTTCCTGTCATTATAAAATATGATGTTCAATTATTGACACATACAAATGAATTTTCATCTTATAGAATATCTGACAACGAAACTAATGATCCAGATTTTAATTTTAAACGCTCAAGGCCAGAGTATGACTACTATCTATCAGAAAGAACAAATGATTATTATAATACAAGTTTTTCAATTAATAATTTAAGTTATTTCTTATCTGGTCCAGCAGCCTTTAAAATAATTACTGAACGCTATCCACACATGACAAAATATATTTCAATGTGTGAGTCTATTGGAAATCCAAATAGAAGATGGTGTCAAAATTGTCGTAAATGTGCAGAATATGTATTGTACAGCTTATGCTACAAAAATGATCAAAAATATATTAATGTTAATTATTTCTTTTCTGAAGGTCAATATATTAGAAACTTGTTGGAAAATAGTAGAAATCTTATACCACTAACTGAGAAACATGAAAACTATCCTTGGGTTAGTTCATTTAGTGCTTCTGTACACTTCGAGTCCGTATGTCATGCTATCGCATCTATCGATCCTGGGTATGTGAGAAATAGAACTTCTGATAAAGCTTTCAATAATTTTATGCTACTAAAATCAAGATATGGAAACAAAAAGTTTCCTTTACATGAAAGTTTTATAGGACCTGCTTTTAATCAACTTAACCTTCCATATGCTGATATAATAAAGAAAATTGTCACCCATCACTTAAGCGTATTTAAGGAATCTCTAATATATTATTATAAAGGCAATGATGTATGTAAAGTGGATTATAATGTAAAATGTGAAATTCCAAATATATTTAGCAAAAATCATGGAAATTTTAATTTAAGCAAATTAGAAAACATCAATAAATAAATACGTAATAAATAAAATGACGATATTATTGACTTCTTCCTTGAAATCAATAATATCGTTGTATTATTTTTCTACTATTCTAGCGGGGATACCCATTACTAACTCCCCATCGGGTACATCCTTAGTAACTACTGCACCAGCCCCTACAATTGCATTCGCTCCGACTATTACACCTGGTAAAAATACAGCATTTGCTCCTACTTTACATCCTTTTTTAAGATGTGGTCCTGATTCTTTTCCTAATTGTTCTCCTATCAGTCTCATACTATTATCATTTGTAAATATTACACCTGGTCCAATAAAAACTTCATCTTCAACAGTAACATATGAACCTAAAATTGCCTTGTCGATAATTTTTGTTCTTTTACCTATAGTTACACTATGATTTACTGTAACATGCCTTCCTAGGACAGCGTAATTTTTAATTTTGCACTCTTCCCTAACGCAGCAATACTCGCTTAATAGTACATTATCTCCTAGTTCAGTACCAATATATATTACAGAACCAACTCCAATTATGCAATTTTTTCCTATAATTAGATTAGGGTACTTATTCTTTAATTTATGGACTAAGTTGCCAGCACTCTTTGGTGGTCTTCCCAATACTACGTTATCAAAAATCTCAGTATTATCTCCAATGACTGTATTGTCATATATTGTTACATTGTTATGAATAATTACGTTTTCACCAATAATGCAATTTTCTCCTATTGACACATTTAATCCCCTCTTAACAGTTTCACTTATCATATCTATCCTACTTTCTCATATTTCTAATCATCATTCAGACTAAACATTAGCTCTTCCTACCCTTTTATATAATTCATGTAGAGTATATGTTTTGAATTGATTTTCCTTTACAAAGTCAAGTAAATTAATAATATAATCTCTAATTCCTAGTCCTTTAAAATTAAGCCCATAAAAGTCATTATAATTCAATGAATTCCACTTTTGTCTTGAAAGACTATCCTTAACAGTTCTAGAGTATTGGAAATTAGGTGTATTCATTACCAAATGCATAGGATGGACATTTATTACCATTAACCCACTTGAAGAAAAAAGCTCTGTCTTAACTTCATTGAAAAGTAAATTCTGCTTATGCAATAAATAGGCTCCATCCTCAAAATATACTGGGAATCTTATTATTCCCGACCTATGAACAAATGGATTTACCTTATCTAAAAAAGTACATAAATTTGAATCATATCTAATTCCTAGATTATAAAAAGCTTCTGTTACATCATTTACATCATAATATCTATGACATCGAAAACATTCAACCTTTGGTAATAACTTCATAGAGTAGTTAATTACTTCCTCTATGGAGTTACCATGATTACTTCCTTTAATAAAATTTGGATGTATTCCTGCTCCAATCTTACCTTTCTCTATTTTCTCAGTTAGAAATTTGCTTGAATGAGTTAAAAAAAACGTAACAGGAATCTGATACTTTTCAAATAATCTATAGCAAAACTTGATTGCATCTTCCGAGGCCCAATCTACATCAATAGTAAATGAAAATACTGGCTCATTAATCCACAACTTTCTTAGATTGACTACAGCCTTATGCATCATATTCATCTTTTTTCACCACTTTGTCAATTTAAAATCTACTCTTACCATTATTACTATATATTTTATGGATAAACAAGCTTTGCGTTACATTATACAATCAAAAAAAGTTGATTAATCATATAAATGCATAGCATATTCAACAATAGTTTGATATAAATCTGATGTATCTTTTTCGTAGAAAAGAGGACAAGGGTCATTGCAATGTCCATTCCTAGCTCACCTATTTCTCCATAATTATCTCTCCTTGTAAACCAAAAGCTATCGGTATTATTTATTTCAATATATTATATTCTTAAGCTGTGTAAATGTCATAGCTTATAAAATATAAAAAAGGTAAGAACTAGTTCTTACCCTCTAAACAAGAATATGCAGTTGAGACAAATAAAATAAATATCACAATGCTTATTATTATATTTAATACTGATGTGCTAAAGGCACCGTATAATACAGATAAAAAGTAGGTATGTACTCATACTATACTAAAATATAGTTTTCTTAAATAGGACATTTCCTACTTACAGCTTTTCAAATATTTGTATTCCCTTAGTTCTTATTGTTGTCCACAATAATATATTTATAGTTGTTAGGCACAGTATTATAATAGTTGAAAATAGATTAAAATCTGTTGGTTTAATATAAACAAATAATAAAATAGGAATAAACACTGATATTGCGCCTGCTAACATTGAAATAATAACACTTGCACTTTGCTTTACAACTACCATATGAGATTTCCATTCAAGCTTTGGCAAATATAGGTTTATCATTATTCCTGCCATTGAGATTAAAAAAGCGTATAGAGTTGTTGTAACTAAAAATAGTATATAAGATAATAAAGTCATTTTAAATGATATTGCCAAAATTAGAGTATTAATAAATAAAGCTGGAAGTATAATTGTTAAATTCATTAATATCTTGCCTTTAAATACTTCTATTGGCTTTATAGGTAATGATTTTAATATCCATAGATTATTTCCCTCAAGAGATATTGAAGAAGCCGTTGTACATGTTAAGCATATACTTAAGGACAAAATCGCTGTAGTTGCAGGAACTAAGAATTGACTTATCATAGGTAAGTCTAATATTTGAGACACCTTTTCTCCACCAAATACAGCTATACCTATAGTAAAAATAGTCATCATTACAACACCCATTGCAGTATTTAGAACATATATATATGATGAAAAGTAGAAGTTGATTTCTTTTTTATAGAGTGCTTGAAGTACCGATGACACTTTTAGTGATGTCATCTTATAATTGGCTACTTTATAGCTCTCATTCATCTTAGAGTTAATAGTTTTAAAACTCTTTGCAAATATCAAAACAAATAGTACAAGAGGAATTATTGCACTAAACATGAATACTAGCAAGGAAACAATATCAATGTTAACCAATGCATTAGTATAAAATTTAATTGGGAAATATACCTTTGATATACTGTCCATCAATTCAGTAATATTTTGTATGAATTCAGCTGATATATTATTTATTAAATTAGAGCCTATCATTAATAATATAATCAAAATAAATGAACCTAATATCATAACTATATTTGTTGACCTAAATCTTGTAGATATTTTACCCAAAGCAAAAGAAAATGTAGCTCCGATTATCATTGGAATAAATGATATAAAAACCATAGCCATAAGCGCAAAAACATAATACATAGGTCCGCTAGACGACCTTCTCCCATAAACCAACAATGAAGGAAATCCCATAATAATAGAAGCAGTTAAGTTTGTACCATATAACAACAACAGCTTACTCATGAGTACTTCTGATGTTTTTACAGGTAATGACATAAGTAAATCATAGTCATTAAATGAAAATAAAAAGCCTGATGCTTTATAAATACTCATAAATAATGATACAAGGCTTACATTAATAAAAGAGATGACTAAAAGTATAGATAAAGCATCAAGCTGTATTAGGGCATCTGAAATCATATAGAAATAAGCGATGCTAGATGCAAATACAGCTACAACTGCCCATAAAATTGCGACCCCTATAAAAATCATTTTTGTTTTTTCTGATTTAGAGGATTCTTTTAAAAATCTATTTAATCCAAAGGAATTAATAAGACTAGTCTTAATAAGTAATATAGTATTATTCATTTTCAGTCACCTCTAAAAATAATTGTTCAAGTGAACTATCACCTATAACCATCTGGGTTTCTCCACTAGCAATTAACTTTCCAGATTTAATGATTGCAATCTTATTACAAAGCTTTTCTGCAACTTCCAAGACATGAGTAGAGAAAAATATTGCACTGCCTTTTTCACACATTTCCTTCATATACTCCTTCAAAATATGAGCTGCCTTAGGATCAAGTCCTACAAAAGGCTCATCTAAAATAAGAATCTTTGGATCGTGTATTAGTGCAGAAATAATTGCAAGCTTTTGTTTCATTCCGTGAGAATATGATGATATTAAATCTCCTAGGTTTTTTGTAAGCTCAAATGCATTAGAATAACTTTCAATGTTTCTTTCTCTAACTGTTTTGGAAATACTAAATATATCTGAAATAAAGCTTAAATATTGTATTCCTGTCATATTCTCATATAGATCTGGATTATCTGGAATATATGCCATAATCTTTTTACATCCTATTGGATTTTCTTTTACGGACATTCCGTCAATAAATATATCTCCTTCATTAAAATCTAAGATTCCTGTAATACATTTAATTGTTGTAGTCTTTCCAGCACCATTATGACCTATAAATCCATAAATATCTCCTTTATCAATATTTAAACTTAAGTTATCTACTGCTTTCTTACCACCTTTATATGATTTTGAAAGTTTATCTATTTTAAGCATCTTACATCTTCCTTTCTTTATGCCTCAATTTATTTTTTCTTACAACAAAAAAGTAATAAAATACTAAAGGCGTTGGAAATTGCAATAACCCCCAAAAGCCCCAAAGCCATGGAAAAATCCCACGTTTTTGTGCGTTTCTAAAAAGCCACAAGGCTTGACTAAACATTATTAAAGCTAATAAGGATAGCAAAATAACTGAAGCCCATACAGGATAACCCTTAAAAAAACCTGAATGTGTCATAGGATTCTGGCCTCCTTTGATACTATCTTTGTTACTATAAATACTATAATAGGAACTATTAATGATATAGCTTGCATAATTACAAAGGCAGAAAAAAGAAAATTGTATAATGAGAATAAAAAAGTAATAACAACTGCTGCTAAAGCACAGAAAATAGACAATTGTTTGTTTTGCTTCTTGGCTATTTTAAGTTGTTCGTCTGAAACTAGATCAGCAAACCAGTTTAAATCAGGTTCTTTTATATCAATAGAATCAATCTTTTCTATTGCTTCCTTTATCCCTTTTTCTATAGAATTATTATTCATAAGATTTCAACTCCTTCCTAATAGCTTTCACTCCATTTGAAATCCTTGATTTCACAGTCCCTATAGGAATTTTCATGTAGTTAGCAATTTCCTCATAAGAAAAATCAAATCCATATTTTAATATTATAGGTGCTTTAAGTTTAGGTGAAAGTTTGTTAATGGAAGAAATGATTTCATCATTTTCTAAAAATTCATCTAAAGATGTGTATAGCTGTCCAGCATACAAATTTTCAAGCTTATATTTTTCAAAACGCTTTCGTTTTCTAGTACTATCTATAAAAATATTTTTGGCTATTGTAATCATCCATGTAGTGAATGAAGACTTATTATGATTATATGAGTTTATTCTTTCTATTGCTTTCACCATGGTATCCTGAGTAATATCTTGTGCTTCATGTTCATCTAGTGTCAATTTAAGAAGGTATTTATAGACAGTTGAATAGCTTTCATGAAGCAATTGTGCAAAAGCATATCTGTTGCCACTTTGAGCAGATTTTACTAATTCAATTGTCTTTTCATTCAACTGCATCACCTCTTTAAAGTCTTTACATCTGTTATACGATTTAGTTTAATGTTTTGTTCACTTAGTAATAAAATATCCTCAAAATTAAAACGCTTCTAAGTTAATATAAATATTAACTTAGAAGCATTTATTAAACAAGCTAAAATTCAGTTTAGAAAAATCTTAAATTGTGATATTAATTTAACTCTTATACTGTTCTTTATTTAAATTAGCCCTAAACTCTTTGAATCCCATAATTACTATCCAAACGTATGCTAGAGTTTTTGGTATCATCAATATTCCAATCCATCTTATTGTAGTAGCCCATAGCACAACGGGCATATATAGAGCAAAGGATAACACAATTGCAAGCCACATAAATCTGAAATTCTCATCAGTATGTTTTTTAACTTCAGAATAAAAAATACAAATAATGATGATACCCATTATAGCAAAAGGAAGATTCCTATATATTCCCCAAGAAACAGGTGCATTATAGTTTAACCAGTCATTTTGAGGGAAAAAGCACAATGCTATTCTTATAATACTTAAAGCATAAATTGATAATGTAAGTCCTTTTCGTCCTTCAATATTATAACGCTGTCTCCATATATGATATAGTATGACATAAAATATTGTCATAGTAATAGATGTTATAAATTTTCCAATTCCAAGTGCAGCAGCATTTGCTTCTAAGCCTGTTGTAAGTAAAGCATATGACCTAGGTATTAGATGAAATGCATCACCTGCTCCAAGTAAAACCGCCATCAAACCAAATAGCTTAAACTGCTTATTTCCTTTAGCTTTAGTTACCATTATTATCCCTACAGTTATAACACCAATCAAATAAACTGCATCAAATAAAGTTTCCATAATTGCTTGCATATTAATCACCTCTTAATTAAATTTTATTAAAGCATGTGAACAATGTTCATTTTTGTTTAAATTAAAAATCATATTATATATGACTTTTAATCGGACATTATTTTATTTAAAATCGCTATAAAAAAACTAATATCAGTTTCACCTTTTCTAAGCATTATTAGCATGTTTTCGAAAATAAATTCTGACATTTTTTCTTTTGATACAATCTCAGTCCATTGATACTGTTTTAGTTTTTCATCCATGTTCATTAAAGCTATAATTCTACTACAGATTTTTTGAAAATATTCATTTTGTCTTTGCCTACCAAGCTTTTTTTCTTGTGCTTTTAGAAGAGCAAGCTGATCTAGCCAGTTTTCCTTAAATTTATTTAAATAAGTACATAATATATTGTAAATCTTCTCTAGATTATCATAAAAATTGTTACGTGAAAAACTCTCCCAATCTATATTTTTAAAAGCATCTTCCCAAAAATCCTCGATAACTGCTACTAATAAATCTCCTTTTGAAGGAAAGTAATTATATACAGTTCCAATAGCAATACCGCTGGTTTTTGCAACAGAACGAATATTTATTTTTGTAATTCCTTGCTTTGTAGCGATATCTTTGGCAGCTGATAAAATAACATCTTTAAAATTGTTGTTGTTGTTCTCCACTTTGTACCACCTCATGAACAATGTTCATATTAATTGTACAACAAATAGGTCTACTTTGTCAAAGAATTTATTTTTGTACTTACACCTTGATATCTGATTCCTGTATGCAGAACAGACTGTAACTCTCGTTACAGTCTGATTTAATAATAGTTCTTATAATCTAATTATAATTAATATTGTTTAGAATTTTTTATCATCTATTTTATCTAACCATTCTTTTATAGGACCAACTACTTTTTTAATTGTGCCATCTACAAATGGATTTTCTAAGTTCGCTAGTTCTACTAATTCTAGGAAAGGCTTGCTTCCTCCTGCTTTACATAGTCTAATGTAGTCTTCCCAAGCTTTTTCTTTATCTTGGTTAATTTTAATCCAAAATTGGAAAGCACAAACTTGAGCTAGTGTGTAGTCTATATAATAGAATGGACTTGCAAATATATGACCTTGTCTAAACCAGTAACCTCCACGATTTAACAAATCATTATCTTCATAGTCCCTAAATGGTAAGTACTTACGCTCTATTTCTCTCCATTTAGCTTTTCTTTCCTTTGGAGTCGCTTCTGGTCTTTCATAAACAAAATGTTGAAATTCGTCTACAGTAACTCCATAAGGTATAAAGTTTACTGCTCCACTTAAATGGCTAAATTTATATTTATCTACCTCATCTTCGAAGAATAATTCCATCCAAGGCCATGTAATAAATTCCATGCTCATAGAGTGAATTTCACATGCTTCTAATGTAGGAAAGCTGTACTCTGGAACTTCATAATCTCTACTTAAATAAGATTGAAAAGCGTGACCTGCTTCATGAGTAAGCACATCTACGTCTCCACTTGTTCCATTAAAATTTGAGAATATAAATGGAGATTTATATTCAGGAATATAAGTACAGTAACCTCCACTCATCTTTCCTTTTTTACTTACTAAGTCTAGTAATTCTCTCTCTACCATAAAAGTAAAGAATTCGTCTGTTTCTTTTGATAATTCTTTATACATTTTCTTGCCATTTTCTATAATCCACTTAGGTTCACCCTTAGGTGTAGCATTACCTGTAGTGTACTCTAATGGTTCATCATAGTATTTAAATTCATCTAGACATAGTCTTTTTCTTTGTCTATCCTTCAATTCAATTACAACAGGAACTAAATCTTCATATACTTGTTTCCTATAGTTTGCTACCATTTCAGCGTTATAATCAGACCTAGACATACGAGCATAACCCATATCTACATAATTTTCATAACCTAGTTTTTTAGCCATTGTAGTCCTTACTTTAACTAGATTATCATAGATTTTATCAAATTTAGATTCATTTTCCTTAAAGAAATTAATATAAGTTTCATAGGCTTTTTTTCTCATAGCTCTGTCTTTCGATTGCATAAACGGTGCCATTTGGCTTAGATTTCTTTCTTCACCTTCAAAGTCTATTTTAGCTGATGCAATAAGCTTATCGTACTCGGTTACAAGTTTATTTTCTTTTACTAAATCCTCTATGATTTCTTCTGAAAAAGTTCTTAATTGCATTTCAGCTAATGTAAATATTTGTTTTCCCCAAGCCTTTTCTAGTTCTTTCCTAAATTTTGAGCTAACTAAAGCCTTATAAAATTTAGATACTATATTTTGATATTTAGGCATGTTCTCATCTAAAAAGTCCTGTTCTTTTGCATAAAATTCATCTTCTGTATTGATTGAGTGCCTAATATAGACTAAGTTCTCCATAGTTTCTACATTAGAACGAATCTTGTTTATTTCAGCCATTATTTGATTTTGTTCTTCAAAGGATTCTGCGCCGCTAAACCTTAACAATAGGCCTTCAAATTGTTCCCCAATTCTACTTAAATCAGGTCTTATATATTCATAATCTTTAAACTTAATCATCAAAACTCCTCCTTAACATATAATCAGTATAATATTACCACATTATGGAGAAAAAAACTATATCTTTGGTTTTTATTTTAAATGTTCATTAAACCAATTTGTAATCTCTTCTAGTCTTTTTATTCTATGCTTTGGCTTGCCTGACCTACTTAGCTCATGACTTTCTCCTTTAAACATACAAAGTCTAGACTCAACTCCATGATACTTTAATGAAGTAAACATTTGAATGCCTTCTGGTAACCAGCAACGATAATCCTCTTCAGAGTGTATAAATAGTGTTGGTGTAGTTACTTTATCTGCATATTTCATTGGGGAATGGAACCATAACTTTTCATAGCTTGACCAAGGTGTAGCAGAATTTTGGTCATCCACAAAATAATAGCCTATATCAGTAGTAGCAAATTTGGAAATCCAGTTTGATATACTTCTTTGAGAAGCCGCTGCCTTAAATCTGTTTGTATGTCCTATAATCCAATTTGTCATAAATCCTCCATATGAGCCACCAGTTACACCAACTCTGTCCTTATCTATGCAAGGATATTTTTCTAATACTATATCAGTAAATTTCATTAAATCATCATAATCTATAGTGCCATACTTTCCACGAATATCTGCAAATTGGTTGCCTCTGCCATCGCTTCCTCTTGGATTACAGAAGAAAACTACATAGCCTTCATTAGCCCAATACTGCATCTCATGAAAAAAAACTTCACCATAAGCTGTTTTAGGACCACCATGAATATCAAATATTGCAGGATATTTTTCACTTTCTTTATAATCAACAGGCTTCAATACCCATCCCTCAATAATTATATTATCTTCTACTGTAAATGATAATCTCTCAGGAATTGATACCTTCTTTTCTTCTAATACCCAATCATTGAAATGTGTTAATTGCTTTTCCTCTCCATTATCTAGTGAATATAGCTCTTGTAATTTAAGGCCCCTTAGTCCTATAAAATGAATATTATTATCTAGTACATCAAATCCATCAATAGAACCTTTCCCATTGGATACCTTTTCTATCTTTCCATTGATGTCAATTCTATTAATAAATGTACTATTCCATTCAGTAGTTACGAAGTACAAATATTGACCATCGATCTTCATTGACTGACTTCCGCCATATCTACAATCAGAGCCTACCGAGTTCCAAATGCTAAAATCAAAATCTTTAGATATTTTTTTAACATTTGAACCATCTATGTTTATTGTATAGAAATTGGGATTTTCATTAATACCGTAGGATTTACTATCATGTCCAGTAAATATAATTTTATCTCCTAGAAAATTTGCAGAGGAATACATAAATTGAGTTTCCATAGATATATTTTTCAAATTATTATTTGCTATATCATAAATATATATATCTGATTTTTTTTCCATTTTATCTGTATAAGTCGATGCGATTATAACTGCCTTAGTCTTTTCTTTATTAAGCTTATAACTACTTACATCTGAATATTCATCAGTTATAGCTACAGTCTTATTTTCTTTTATGTCGTAAATATATAATCTGTTTCTCTTTTTATTTATAAAGCCTTGTCCATTTAACCAAAATGGTATCTCATCTAATATTTCATAGTCCTTGTTCTCTTTAACTTTCTTAAGAGCTTTTTCCTTTTCTTCATTAGTCAAACCATCTAGATTAGGATAATTATGGTCATATACAGCTGTTAACAATAAACGTTGCTCATCTAAAATATCTAGATTAGTAACGTTAAGAGGAACTTCATAAGCTTTATTAGCTTCCCCACCTTTTAAGCATATTTCATAATATGTAGTAAATGCTTCTCCTCTTTCTTTTCTTTCCTTGTCTTTTTTATTACGTATTGAAGGAAATAAAAGTGTGTTTTCATCCTTCCACATAAATGACCTTTCTTCGTCTAAAGAAGTTAATTTAATAGGAATCTTATTTTTCAAATCATAGATATAGATATTGGAAAGATACTTATTTTCCTCTACATCCATTTGATGAAGGACGAAGCCTATATATTGTCCTAAAGGCGAAGCTTTAATGCCGGATAAAAACTTGTACCTAGTAAAATCATCTAGTCTTAGATTTTCCATAATCATACCTCCGATTAATTATTTTGAGTCCCTAAATATATTATACATTATTTTATAAAAAAGGATATAGTTTATGACTCAAGAAATAATTATATTTATTTAGATTAAAAATATTAATATCTAAAATCAAACAATTTAAAAGGCCATAGAATCTTTGTAAATAAATCAAAGAAACTGCGGCCTTTCGTATACAAAATTCTTGAATATAATCAAAATGTCCATTGTTTTATTTCTTCCTTAGTTCCTAGAACAAAATGCCCCTTATCTATTTCGATAAGCTCTCCTTTATCATAGTCAATATTCGATTTATCATAATGAATCCTTTTTCTAGTTCTCTCTAAAATAGGGTTTGGATGAGGAATTGCCGATAACAGGGATTTAGTATAAGGATGCGTAGCTCTGTTATATATGGCGTCTGCTGGACCTAGTTCAACCATTTTACCTAGATGCATGACTCCAATTTTGTCACTAATATATTTTACCATTGAAAGATCGTGGGCAATAAATATATATGTTAAGTTCCTTTCTTTTTGCAGTTTCTTTAGCAAGTTTATAACCTGCGCCTGAATAGAAACATCCAAAGCACTTATTGCTTCATCTGCAATTACAAAATCAGGTTCCATAACCAAAGCTCTTGCTATACCTATTCTTTGTCTTTGCCCTCCACTAAATTCATGTGGATATCTGTGAGCATGTTCTCTAGATAATCCTACAGTTTCTAGAATGTTATATACCTTTTCTGTCCTTTCTTCCTTAGACTTATAAAGTTTATGAATATCTAATCCTTGAGCAACTATATCTAAAACTGTTTTTCTAGGATTCAAAGAAGCCATAGGATCTTGGAATATCATTTGCATTTTTGTTCTTAGCATCTTCTCAGTAGCTCTATCAATGTCTCCAGATATCCTTTTCCCACAAAATGTCATCTCGCCTGCAGTTGGGTTATAAAGTCTTATTATACTTCTACCTGTTGTAGATTTTCCCGATCCACTTTCACCTACAAGACCAAAGGTTTCACCTTTATTTACAGTAAAAGACACATCATCTACCGCTTTCAAAACATTTTTTCTATCAAGTCTAAAATGTTGCTTTAAGTTTTTTATATCCAATATAATTTCTTTATTAACAGACATTTGATGTCGCCTCCTTTTTCATTGCTTCAATCCTCTCTTTTAACATGCTAGGCATTTGAACCTTAGGCGCCTTTTCATGTAAAAGCCATGTTGCAGCATAATGAGTATCAGATATTTTGAAAAAAGGAGGCTCTTTTTCAAAATCAATTTTAAGCGCAAAATCACTTCTTAAAGCAAAAGCATCTCCTATAGGTGGATAAAGCATATTTGGTGGTGTCCCTGGTATGGCATATAATTCATTTTGCTGGTTTTCCATGTCAGGTACAGAAGCCAATAGCCCCCATGTATATGGATGACGTGGATCAAAAAATATTTCTTCTGAAGTCCCATACTCTACTATTTTACCAGCATACATTATAGCAACTCTATCGGCAATATTTGCAACTACTCCTAGATCGTGTGTAATAAAAATAATAGAAAGTCCTATTTTACTTTGCAATTCTTTTATTAAATCTAATATTTGCGCCTGTATAGTAACATCAAGAGCAGTAGTAGGTTCGTCAGCAATTAATATCTTTGGATTACACGCAAGTGCTATAGCTATCACAATCCTTTGTCTCATACCTCCGCTTAACTGATGGGGATACTGCTTATATCTCTTTTCAGGCTCAGTTATTCCTACAAGCTGAATTAGCTCTATAGCTTTTTCCTTTGCATCAGATTTGCTAAGTTTCTGATGCTCTATTACACTTTCAGCAATCTGATACCCTACAGTCATTGTTGGATTTAATGATGTCATAGGATCTTGAAATATCATCGCTATTTCTTTTCCTCTTATAGAAACCATTTCATTTTTTTGCAGTTTCGTTAGGTCTTTATCTTTATACAATACTTCTCCACTTTCAATAATTCCATTTTTAGCGAGAATGCCCATTAGTACTTTAGTTGTTACTGATTTTCCTGAACCGCTCTCTCCTACAATTGCTAAGGTCTCTCCTTTGTATAAATCAAAACTAGCACCTCTAATCGCTTTGATTTCACCATTATGTGTCTTAAAGGATACATGAAGGTCTTTAACTTCTAGTATTTTTTCTTTCATGATTCCACCCTCTTTCGTCTAATTTGCTTTCATCTTTGGATCTAATGCATCTCTTAAACCATCAGCTAATAAGTTGAAACTTAGCATTAGCACTGCTAAAACAATAACTGGAGCTACAATTATATGTGGATATATCAATATAGACTTGTATCCATCATTGATTAGCACACCTAGTGAAGCCATTGGTGGCTGTATACCTAGTCCAATGAAAGCTAAGAATGATTCATAAAAAATAGAACTAGGAATCGAAAACATGCTCATAACAATAACTTGTCCAAAAATATTAGGAAACAAATCTTTTCTAATTATTTCTAAGGTACTTGATCCTAGTGTTCTTGATGCCAAGATAAAGTCTAATTCCTTTAGCTTTAAAACTTGTGAACGTACAACCCTGCTCATTCCTATCCAGCCTGTTATAACTAGTGCTAAAGAGATTGACAATATCCCCGGATTTAATACCATAACAAACAAGGTAACTACTACAAGATTTGGAATACCGCTTAAGATTTCAATAAATCTTTGCATAAATATATCCACATATCCACCTATATAACCTGAAATAAGTCCATAGCTCATTCCTATAACCATATCTATTGCTAGTGCTAAAAAAGCTATATATAAGGATACTTGAGTTCCAACCCAAACTCTTGTCCAAATATCTCTACCTAAATTGTCAGTACCAAACCAATAATACACTTCGTCAAATCCATTTTCTTTATACACATTTACTCCATTAATTTCTCCATCGAATATACCAAGCTTTTCAATTACTGGTATTCTAGGTGGCAGGTTCATATGTTCTGTTTTTATACTTTTATAAGTATGAGGATTCATTTGTGGTCCTAAAAAGGCTAATGCAATAATTATTGATATTAGTATTAATCCTATTAATGCACCCTTATTTTGGCTGAACCTTAAACTAACGTCTTTCCAAAAACTTACTCCCTCGTAAACAACATCAGTTTGTATCTTTTCATCTCTAAAAACTCTTTCAAAGGAGCTGTTATGAAAATATGTTCTTAAGTTTTCCATTAGTTTGCCTCCTTTGCTACACGAATTCTAGGATCGATTATCCCGTATAAAACATCTATTATCAACATCATTAGAATATAAAACATACTATAAAAAAAAGCTATTGAAATTACTACATTAAAATCATTTACACTAATTGCAGTTACTAACAAATCTCCAATGCCAGGTATTCCAAAAATCCTTTCAGTAACTAGAGAGCCAGTCATAAGACTTACAGTAATTGGTCCTAGTACTGTAACTACTGGTATCAGTGCATTTCTTACAGAATGTCGCATAATTACATTTTTAGCCTTTAATCCTTTTGCTTCTGCTAATAAAATATATTCAGAACCTAGCACTTCTACAAGCTCTGTTCTCATGAATCTAGCAACTGTTGCTATAACAAACATGGATAATGCAATAGTTGGAAGAATGCTTGACTCAAAAGACTTATAAATATCATAGGTAAAAGGAAAAAGTTTTAATTTGTAACCTAAAAAATAACTTAGCCCTAACGCAAACACATATGATGGCACCGATATTCCGATTACGGCAAATACTGTTGTTAGAGTATCTATTTTCGAATTCTTCTTGATTGCAGCTATAATTCCAAAAAATAGTCCTATAAACGAACCTAATATTAGAGCCTGTATACCTAACTTTACGGAAATAGATAATCTGCCTTTTAATAAATCAGATACAGGAGCATCTTTTTGTATTGTATAGGAGTTTCCAAAATCGCCTTTCAATACAATGTTTTTCAAATATGCTATATATCTTATATATAATGGTTTATCTAAGTTGTATTTTTCATATAACAGAGTACGCTGTTCAGGGTTTAGCTTTTCATCATTGAATGGAGAACCAGGCATTAACTCCAGTAATAAAAAAAGAACTGTTAAAATAATAAATAATGTGACTAATGAAATAATCAATCTCTTCTGAATATATTTAAGCATATCAATCAGCTCCTTTCTGCGCTTAATAGAATAGCTATAAGGTAGGCCATAGACCTATTTAGGCTATGGCACTTATGCTATATTTTCCTAGTACTTTTATTAATTTAAAAATACAAATGTGCTTTATATACATAAATCAATGCTACTATTCATTTATTTCCACGTTTTTATAAATAAATGTTGTTCCAACACTATGATTCTCTATACCTTTTACTTTAGGATTAATCAATAAAGCAGAGCCACTCTGATAAATTGGAGCTATTACAGCATCATTCTCTAATAATATTTTCTCAGCTTCCTTCATAGCTTCCCATCGTCCTTCTGGGTCACCTGCTAACTTACCGCGGCTAGCATCATTTACATACTTATCGTAGTCTTGATTTGAGTAATTAGGAGTATTTTGAGATGAATCACTTAAGAATAATTCCAGGTAAGTTAGTGGATCCGCATAATCTGGACCCCAACGAGTAATACCAACTTCAAAGTTTCCTTCACGCATTAACTGTAGGCGATTTTTCTTTGGCTGTGCCTTTAGTTTAACAGTTAAACCTGGTAAATTAGTTTCAAGTTCTGCTTGAATAAACTCTGATATTTTCTTAACTGACTCTGCATCATCAAACAGTATTTCAATCTCAGCATTATCTTTTCCTAGCTCTGATTTAGCTTTATTCCAATACTCTAATGCTAACTCTTTATCATACTTAGAATAAGTGCCTGAAGTTTCACGGAAGTCTTTTCCGTCAGGTCCAGTTGATAATCCTATAGGAACAAAAAAATCTGCTACTACAGAACCATCATTTAATATTTTATTAGCAATATGTTCCTTGTTAATTGCATGACTAATTGCCTTACGTACATTAACATTATTAAATATTTCTTTATCTTGATTAAATGACATGTACCATGTAAATCCGCCACTTACTTGATTAAAGCTTGGCTGTGATTTGTATTTGTCAACAAGCTCAGATGATAGTTTCACAACATCTAGTTCATTTGACTCAAATTTCAACGCTGCAGTTTGATTATCTTTTATAATACGAAATTCTATTCCATCAATCTTTATATTCTTAGAATCATAATAATCTGGATTCTTGTCTAGTTTATATCCGTAACCTTTGTTCCATTCAACAATTTTGAATGGTCCATTAGCTAATAGATTTTCTGGCTCAAGAGCATACTTTTCACCATTTTCTGTTACAAATTTTTCATTCAATGGGAAAAATGGTGCAAAAGTAGTAAGAGATCTAAAGTATGGTGTTGGTCTTTCTAATGTTACTTTCAAAATGTACTCATCAATGGCCTCTATTCCTAACTCTTCTTTTGGAAGCTCTCCAGCTACGACTTTAGCTGCATTTTTTACTCCTGCAACGTCCATAATAAAATTATACGTACTTGCAGTTTTAGGATCTACTAATCTCCTCCAACTATATACAAAATCTTTGGCTGTTACAGGATCACCATTTGACCACTTTGCATCTTCTCTAAGCCTAAAAGTATATGTTAAACCGTCATCGCTTACCTCATCTGATAGGGCTATGGCTGGAATGATATTTCCATCCTTATCCAAAGTATTTAATCCTTCAATTGTTGCTGCAATTGATTCGAAGGACAATTCATCTGTAGCAACATGTTGATCCATAGATTCTAAGTCAACATCCTTTGCTAATCTTAAGTATTTTTTACTACCTACTGTAGTGTCTTGTCCACATCCAGATAAAAATAATGACAATACCAATGTTAAAGCTAATACAATAGTTATTAATTTCTGTGATGATTTTCTCATATTAATGTAGATCCTCCTTTGTTTTTTTTTGAATTTTCTCTAGAGAATTTTTTATATAATAGCTATTATATATAGCAAATATTTGACTGTCAATAAGAAATTTTCTGAATTTTGCATGTTATCGTTTTCCTTATTCATATACTAAAGCCTAATCTAGCTGTGTTCTCGCTTGTTAATTTGTTCCACCCTCGAATATTTAGAGGCTTGTCTTCTTTTTGATTTTTTAATTAATTATTTTATTTATTGTGCTTATTGCAATTAATATCATGCAAACTTGCATATCTTCTTTCAAAATTAAAAACCGTTCCAAGCAGTTGCGGTCCTTCTACTTTACTATTATATTTTTTTAGCTTCAATTTAGTCAGTATTAAAGGCAATAATGGAAATATTGTTTGAAAGGGTATAGCATAATAAGACCAAGTTTGATAGGTGAATTTATAAAATTCGCTTGTACCACTAAACATAAACTGAACAAGGTTTAACATGAAAATTCCTAAGGGTGTTGTAATAAATATATATTCATCAAATCCAAAAAGCTTGCTTACACCTTTAGCTGAACATAAGAATAAAATTGAAATTATTAAGCCTTTAACAAAAGTCTTTGCAACTACTTTTTTCTTTTTTCCTTAGATGTCTCACTATCTTTCTTTGGAAATATCTTTTAGAATAGTCTATTCCTTGAATATTCGTTAAAATAATTGGTTTAATAATACTTTTGTATATCAATTCTTTGTCTATCATTCCAACTACAGAAATTAAGCAAATCCTTATTTTTTTATCATAAATATTTTCAATAATTCTATAGTTTATATCTTCATGACTTTTAAGTATTTCCTTAAACAACTCAATGTTGCTATCTAGACTATTAGTTAGTAATAAATTTTCTACCAATTTTACCATCTTATCCTATTTCTTCTTATTATTATCTAAAAAGCAAATTTTACTCATCTCGTTTAAGTCTTCATACAAAAAATAACCTAGGCAATATGCCTAAGTTATTTTTCAACTCTTATTCTTTTTTTATTCTATATTCTGCAATTAGAAGATCTACCATTCTACCATAACTTTTTACCCCATCTTTTTGGTTATTGGATTTTAAATATGCATTGTTCATTTTGTTAGAGGCTCTTTCTATAGGGCCTTCATATTTTGCCCAATATCTATTAATTCCAATTAAATCTTCTTTTACGTTCTTGCTAAGTTTTTCATAAAGCTCGATGTATTTTTCTCTATCACTACTATAAAGAGCATTCATAGAGTGAGTTAAAGCTAAAATATAGCCCGAATACTGAAAATCCAAGTCTGGATGAAACTTGCATGTTATATAAGCTATGTAATTTGCCTCATCTTCACGAGCAAAACCTCTCTGATGTGCCATTTCATGTGTAACTGTTGAAGGTAGTGAAATATATGGAGTATCTATGTTCACATTAGCTTCTCCAGTAAAAGGAAAATATATGCCTGTTATCCCCATATACGACATGGCTTTAGAAAAAAAGACAGCTTTAGGTTTACCATAATTGCCCCCTAATTCCGGATATATATTTTTAGCTACTTCATAACCTTTATAGGCATTTTTTAGTATGTATCTATAATCATTTTCTGCTGTTCTATTTTTTTTACTTAAATCTATTTTTTCTCGCAGTTCATTTACTTCGCTTATTAAGTCATTACATAAGGATTCCAATTCTTTTATAGTTGCTTGCCTCGTATTAATGTTTGCTATTTTTGAAAATGGCAAGCGATAATAATTAATTCCCCATAAAAAGTTAAATGTAAAATATATAATACTAAAGATAATTAAAATCTTTTTAGAAAATAATAACATACAATTTATTTTTATCTCTTTTATGGCAACTTTATAAATAATCCACATTATTGATATAATAATAATTATTATTCCAAGTATTACTATTACTTCTGCTAATGAAAAGGGTAAAATACCAGTAACTATACTAATAAAAGTTCCTAAGTATAAGTATATTCCACTTGAGTAGAATTTTTCGACTATATTAGGATTTTTTTGTGATACATAAACTAAAATAAGCCCAATAGGCAGTAACATAGTAAACCATATACTATTTATTTTTCTCTTTGCTTTCATAAAAATCAAACCTTCCCTGTTCTTAGAGTCAAAAAAACATAATTTTAAGATAACAAAATTATCCGAATCATTCTAAAGGCATATTTTAATTTTATAATATAAATATATTACTATCAATAATTTATTTTTTTATTCACCAAACATGAATTGTTTGTAGAATTTATGAAATAATATACAGGAACAATATAATATTAAGGAGTGTGAAACTGATGGCTAGAGTGCAATTTTGTGAAAATAATTATGAGCAAGGAGCAGAGGAAGTTATTCAAAAGCTAGAAAATGATGGAATAGAATTTGAAGTAGAGTCTTGTTTAGGATATTGTGGAGAATGTGCTATGGAGCCTTTCGCTTTAGTTGATGATGAATTAATTGAAGCAGATACTCCAGATGAATTATACAATAAAATTAAAGATATATTAGAACAATATAGATAGACAAAACTATTGTTTATAGTTTTATTTATAAAAAGACAGTACCCTATACTGTCTTTTTTAATGTTTAAACATGCTGAAATAAAGATTAATGGCTAATGAGAAACTCAACTTTCTTGCAATGCTAATAAATTCTTATATTATTGGGAAAAATGGACCATATGTAAAATGTCAAGGAGGTATTGTATGATAAATATTAATATAAACAACAAGGATTATAAAGTTTCAGAAAACATCACAGTACTTGAAGCTTGTAGACAAGTAGGCATAAATATCCCCACTTTATGCTATGATGAAAGACTAGAACCTGAAGCTTCATATAATATATGTGTTAAGGTATTCAATGAAGAATTTGCTGAAATAGCTATAACAAGCAATAATAAGAATCAAGAAAGTAAGATTTTAGAAGAGCTAAAATATGTAAAAACTACATGCTCATATTGCGGAGTAGGCTGTCAAATGGAACTAGTAGTTAAAAATGAAAAGGTAGTAGATGTAAAGCCTGTTAACGTATTACCGAATAAGGGATTACTTTGTGTTAAAGGTAAAAGCAACTGATATAATTGATGAGGATGTATTGTTTATGCCATTCCACTTTTCAGATGCACGAGTAAACTATCTAACAAATTCAGAAGTAGATCCACTGGCGAAAATACCAGAACTTAAGGTAGCTGCAGTAAGAATAGAAAAGGCTAATTAAATAATTATAATTAACATTAAAAGGGTGTGCTAATCAACAATTCTGCACGCCCTTTTACACATAATATATAAATTCCTTAATTCTTATATATATCTGTTCTATTGCTGTTGATTATATTGAGGTTCCTCACTCTTTACAAAATTCACTCTGTTTTGGAGCATTTGAGCCATATTTTCTGCATTCGTAGCTAGCATGTTGAACATTTGTTTTGCATTTTTGTCATCTGTATCCATTGAAAAAGTCTTCAAGTCTGCTGATAACCCTTTAGCACTAGCCAAAGCCTGTTCAAGTTTATTTATTGTGGTCATAACATCACCCCTCATTTTTTGATTTTCAAAGGTAGTATTTGCATTATTTTTAAAAATATTAATAAATATCGGGAGTTTCTATTTCTCTATTTTTGACATTTACAAAAAGTTGTCCTGTTGAATCATACTGGGCTAAAAGAACTTCATCAAATCTTCCAACCTCAAAGGCTTGAAGCTGTTCCAATAACCATTTCCTGTCTTTTTTTATAAATGTAAGATTTTTCTCGTCTATTTCTCCATCAATAATAAGTGGAAAGCTTAGATTAACAGGTGATGTCGGTATCCCCATTTCCTTTGGAGTAACAGGACTAACCTGGGAGCTAGGTATTACAGACATCTTTCCACTAGGCTCTATTATGGCGTATTTAATATCAGATACGTTTTGATAACCTTTAATTCTAAGCTCTGACATAAGTAAAGGTACATTTATACGAGCTTTTCTTAACACCCTTTCAATTATTTTTCCATCAGCAATGACTATTATTGGTTTAGAATCAATATTATAAAAAAACCTCTTAAGTGACAAAGAACCTAGAAGTAAGGCAATTAGTACTAGGGTGAAAACTCCGACTGTTGCCTTAGATGCTACTTTATAAACTAAAGGTTCTGCTGCAACATTTGAAAGTACCAGCAAAGCTGCTAAGTCATAAGCTGTCATTTCAGATATTGATTTTTTACCCAGTAATCTTACCCCAGTCCATGCTACTAGTAACATAATACTGCATCGCAATATATATATGATTGTATTCATCGAATCCTCCTTAAGGCTCTGGAACAAATTTTATTGCATATTTCCAAATATCTTGAGCTGCTAATATATTACTTAATGTTGTATCTAGTTGTTTTCCTTCAGCTCCCCCAATTATATAGTTAATATGGTTTTCGAAAACAGTATATTCTGCCTCAGCAAAGTTAATCATTATATAGTATTTTTTTATATTCCAAGATTCTTTAATGTCATTAGCTATCTTTGTAACATCATTCCAGTTTTCGTTTCTCGTGTAATATTCAGCTAATCTTAGCTGTTCTATTATATCATTCGCTAATATTAAATCTAAAATCATAAAGTATCCAAGGAATATTATAACAATTAATGAAATTAACATAATATTTACCGTATTATTTCTCATATTCTCACCTCTTTTGACCAATATAAATTTATTATGGCTATAAAAAGGTAATGATATGTATTTATAAGGAGTCACATTAAACGAAAAAAAGAAGGTAGTTTAATAAAAACACCTTCGCTTTTTAAAAAATCTTTACATTTATTTAGTAGCTGTCAATTTTTATTTGTCGATGCAAGACCAAAAAAGCTACCTATAAGACCTAAAATAATACTTATAGACAATGTCATAATAATGTTTCCTTTAATTAAACTCTCGAAAGGTGGAAGGGGTATAAAAGGCAGTGGCCCTGTTGTTTGAATATAAATATATCTAAGTGCAATAGTTCCCATGGCTACCGCAAATATACCTGCTATTAGTGTTAGAAATAATCCTTCTAAAAAGAAAGGTAGCACTATGAAAGATTCTGGTGCACCTAAAAGCCTTAATGTATTAATCTGTTCTTTGTTATTGTATATTCCCTGTCTAATAATATGGGATGTAATGACTAACGTAGATACACTAACTGCTGAAACTACTAGAATTCCTAAAACTCTTATAATGCTTGAAATGCTTCTAAGCCTGTTTAAGACACTTTGATTGTCTCTAATATAATCAATATCATTTATTCTCTCAATTTGCTCAACTATTGAGTTCATTTCTTCTAGCTCAATTTTAACTTCGATAAAGGCGCTAAATGGGTTATGGTCAAAAAATTCTAATATATCAGCATCATTACCCATAATTTCTACCATTCTATTATAGGCTTTTTCTTTATCGATAATGGATACCTCCCGGGCACCATTTATGTTTTCGATTTCATTTAAAATATTGTTAACCTTTGCATCATCCAAATTTTCATCATAAAAAACATTGATTTCTGCCTCTCCTTCAATTAAAGCAACCATTTGACTACTAATCCATACTCCTGAGACTATAATTGAAAGCATAAAAAATATAAATCCCATACTAATAATTGAAAATATATTGGAAAGAAAATTTAGTTTTATAATTGTTCTTGTTTCTTTTAAAAAATAGCTTAAATTCTTAAAAATTTTCTTCATGGCTCAACCATCTCCATTGTATATTTCCTTTGTCAATTTGTATCAATATATCTCCATCAATATTTTCAATTAGGTGAGTAGCATGGGTAGTAATAATCACTGTAGTATCATTATCCTTAAATGAAGCTAATAGTTCTAGAATATTCAATGCATTATCTTTGTCTAGGTTACCAGTAGGCTCATCTGCAATAATTAACTTTGGTTTTCTAGCTACTGCCCTTGCTATAGCTACTCTCTGGCGCTCTCCCCAAGATAGATAATCTACTGATGTATTTGTTTTGTGAGATAGCCCCACTCTTTGAATAGCCTCGTTGGCGTTTGCTCTCATTTGATTTTTATTGAAATCTAAAAAACGCATACCCAGAAGAACATTCTCAAGTACTGTTCTACCCTGAAGTAATCTAAAATCTTGAAAAATCGGTCCCATAGCCATTCGAATTCGCCTAATTTCAGAATTTCTATCCTTCATAACGGGCTGACCTAAGACGCTTAAATGACCAGAGGTTGGATACTCCATACCTAGTAAAAGCTTCAAAAAGCTTGTTTTTCCTGAACCACTAGGCCCAGTGATAAATACTACTTCACCTGACGCTATTTCTACATTAATATTCTGTAATGCCAATGTGCCATCGGCATATCTTAAACATAAGTTTTTTGCTTCAATCATATAAGTTGTCCTCCTAAAAGTTATTAGAAAAATACAGGAGTAATTTGTAATTCTATATTGTCATCATTAATCTTTATAGATTTTAGTTTGTTCTTACCCAAGACCTGGCCTAGGTCAAGCTCCATGTAGCCTTCACTAAATAAATCCTCTATAGTAGTTTTTTCAAGAGGCATTCCAAAAAAGCTTCCTTCATCTACTACAAAAACAAGTCTTTTATTTTCTACAATCTCAAAGTTCCCAGCAAGATAAAGATGTTTATCAGGCATAATAACTTCTAATTTGTTATTAGAGAATTCAAACTCTAACTTCGTTGGAAAAGATTGCTTTGCAATAATTTCTTTAAACGTCTTTTCCTCAATCATTCCTTTAACACTTAAAAGAGAAAATTCAATTTTTATAGCATCTGATGGAAAAGTAGTGTCATAAAGCATATTTGAAAATATGCTAGTAGTTTCAATAAACAATGGTTTCAGCTGTGACCAATATAACTCTACTTCAGCTAAATATTCCTCGTACTTAGTCCTCTCCCCTTCTAAAGATTCTAAATATATTTCTAGTTCTTCCTTTAGAGCAATGTTTTTCTCAAGAGTTTCTTCTAGTTTTTTCTGCTGTTCTTCAACAAGAATAAGCTTTTCTATTATATTATTCTTCTCTGCATCTAATTTACTCTTACTCTCTTGTAGAGATTCTAACAGGCTGTTGGTATTTCTTGTTATGTCTCCTAGTGCATTGAGCCTTTGTAACAAAATCTTCAGACTGTCTGAGCTCAGTATAAGCTCAATAAAAGAACCTGGCCCACTTTTTTGGTAGGCTTTAAGTACATTTTCCATAATATTAAGATTATCCTCATAAGCAAGTGTTTCTACTGTGATAAGATTTTCTATCTTTTTTACTTCTGCATCGAGATTTTCTATCTCCTCTGAAATCTGTGATTTTTTTCTATCCATTTCTTCAATTTCTTGTGTTATTATGAAAAGATTTTCAAGTACTTTTATCTCCTCTTCAGAAACTCCAGCTAGCCTTTCTTGAGCTTCCAACAAAGGTTTATCTTCATTAGGTATATCTGGAGTTGCTATTCCAATATTCGAAAAATAAGATAGCAAGATTATCATAAAAGTCAGACTTATATATATATATAATAAATAATGCTTCTTTCTCATCCTTACTCCCCCATGCAATTAGTAGAACTAATAATAGTATATTCTACATTATATGGCTATTTCCTTTTATAAAAAAATAACACCTAGCCAATCACTTATTGATATGCTAGGTGTTATTTTTCTCTCTATCATTACTTAGGATTATACATGCCTTTACTTTGCATGTAGTTAAAGATTTGCTCTCCGTGTTGTTGCTCTTCTTTTTGAATATGGTTTAGAGCCTGACGAATATTTGCATCTCTAAATTCAAATATTGCTGTATCGTATGCTCCAGAAACATACTTCTCTGTTGATAAAAGATCTGTACATAGATCTGCATCCTGTTGATTTGTCATTCCAGTTTGTCCAGATGCCATATTTTGCATATTTGAATTTTGCTGATTTTGTTGACCTTGTTGTTGATTCATACTAGGTACTTGCCCGTTAAGTATCTGATTAATAGTGTTTAGGTGTTGTTGCTCTTGCTGAGCTAGTTGTGTACATAACTGCTTCAATTGCGAATCTTGTGCTTGTTCTGCATAATTATTATACTTTTTAATACATAATTCTTCTTGACTCTTTTGGTCCTCTAATAAATATCTTTCTTTTTGAGTCAAATGTGACATTTAACCACCTCCTATATATAGAATTTACAATAAAAAAAATTATATTCCTAAATGAACAGCAATAGTACTATTAGCAAAAAGATAATTTTTTGATTTTACGACAAAAATAAAGACTCAGTTCGTGAAAGTACTAAACTAAGTCTTTTGCTATTAGGATAAATATTTCAACAGGACAAAATATAAATGACATTTCAAAATCTATTTTTTTCCTTTTATATAATAATTGTTCTTTATGTCTTCTGGTACTAGACTGCCTCCTGTTGACCAACACATATGAGTGATATTAGCATTTTCATGTTTTTTAGAAATAAGTATAGGACCTAAAAATCCTGCAAGCGCTGAAGGCTCTACAAGAATATCTTCTTCATCAACTAAAGTTGATAAAAATTTATATAATTTATCATCATTTATAGTAAAAGCACCACTTAACATATTCTCTATTATTTTCCCCACAAATGAAGAAGGCCTTCCTACTGCCAAACCATCTGCTGCAGTTTTGTTATCTAAGCCAATATCCTGTACAGAAATTTTATCATGAAGCCCAGTAACTAGACCTAAAAGCATGGCAGGAGAATGAGTCGGCTCTGCAAAGAAGCATTTTACATTATCTCCATACATTAGCTTGAGGCCATAAGCTACGCCACCTGGCCCTCCACCAACTCCGCAAGGAAGATATACAAAAAGCGGATTGTCCTGATTAATAAAAATATTCATATTTTCTAATTGTTTTCTAATTCTTATTCCCCCAACTGCATAGCCTAAAAATAAATTCTTTGAGTTTTCGTCATCTATAAAATAACTGTTTGGATCATCATTAGATAGTTTTCGTCCTTCTTCCACTGCCTTTGAGTAATCAGAGGAATATTCTACTACCTTAGCTCCTTTGTCACGCAAAAGCTCCTTTTTCCATTGTTTTGCATCTGAAGACATATGAACTGCTACTTTAAATCCTAATTTTGCACTTATTATTCCTATACTTAGCCCCAAATTACCTGTACTTCCTACTTGCACAGTATAATTAGAAAAAAATTCTTTGAACTTGTTTTCAGCTAGTATAGAATAATTATCATCATATTTAAGTAAATTATTTTCAAGTGCTAATCCCTCTGCATATTTTAGAACCTCATATATACCTCCTCTTGCTTTTATTGAGCCCGCAATTGGAAGTAAATCATCTCTTTTAAGAATTAGTTTCCCGTAAATTTTCTGGTTATAGTCCTTTTCCATTCTTTTTTTCATGTTGTCTATTTTACTAATTGGTGATTCAATAATCCCATCTATAGTTTCTGGAAATGACTTTTCCAAAAAAGGAGCAAATCTATTGAGTCTCTTCTCAGCATCTAACACATCTTCATAGGAAATTGGCAAAGAATTCTTTACTTCAGAGAAACTTTTATAATTTTCATTAAACCAGATTGTTTCTTCTAGGTGCTTTAACTCATTTAATATTTCTGAATTTTCTCTTTTCATAGCAGGTCCTCCTTAAGATATTGTAATCTCCTTTAAAAATTATCTAATTAACTAAACACTGCCTCTATAGCATAAGAAATACCCGATGAATCCATACATCAGGTTATTACATAAGAATGTTCCTGCACTGTTTAATATAGATAACTTCATCTTTTGGTAGATTTCCTTTATTATCTTTAATTCTAGCATCATCAATGTAAATTGCAATACATTCTACTATAATATCAGGTCTTCCTCCGTCCTGTCCAACACTAATAACTGCGCCTGATTTCTCTTTTCTAATTTCTGGTTAAACTTGCGAAACACAGCAAGTATCTTCATACAGTATCACACTCCTATTTTCATATCATATAAACCATTATTATTTGAAATATTAACATAATAATTGAAACAGGCATTTGCTTTTTAATCACACCATGTGAACCTTCATATATAAAACTACTGTTTGATAATTATTTGTTAAACACTTATATTTATCTCCTTATCTTGTGTATATTTGTTAACTATTTCTATTGATAGTTATTTATCTATCAATATTGCTATAGATTTTACGTTTAAACCATAGATAATTATAGTCGTTTATCAAAACATTATATAACTCTCAAGGGTATTTATGGTAAACATTATTTTAAAGTTTTTTTCATTTTCAAATCTATATCGTAGTTTTCATCAGACCTTCAGGCATATATTCAAGTATTATAACAAGGTAGAACTAGACTTAATTATATGAACAAAATACTTTGTTAATTTATGAACAATATGAATAAAATACTTTACTTATGACCTTTATTCGAGGAAATCGTTTATCTATAAACAAATATGCTATAATTATGGAAGATTACATTTAATTATTAAATGGAGGTAATGACATGAAAAAAACTTTATCAATTTTTCTAGTACTTATTTTAATGGCAACTATGTTAATAGGTTGCTCAACTGAAAAACCCGCTGACAATGCACCTGCAGATACTACTCCTGCAGACAATACTTCTACAGAAGGAGATAACTCTTCTCAAGAAGAGACAGGCATAGTTAAAATGGGACTTGGACATATTACTTCAATAGCTAAATCTAAAGACTTAGATGGAGAAACTCTTCCACTTGGTCAAGTTGACACAATAATCACTGCTGTTGCATTTGACAAAGATGGTAAAGTTGTTAAAGTTACTATTGATAATGCTCAAACAAAAGTAAACTTTGACAAAGACCTTCAAGTTACTTCTGATTTAAATGCTGAGTATAAAACTAAAGTTGAATTAGGTCCAGAATATGGTATGATTAAAGCTTCTAAAATCCAAAAAGAATGGTTCGAGCAAATAGCTGAACTTGAAAAATGGATGATTGGTAAAACTATAGATGAAATCAAAGCTATGAAAGTAAAAAAAGTTGACGATAATCATCCATCAGTACCAGATGTACCAGAGTTAACTTCACTTGTTACTATATCAATTGAAGGATATGTTGCAGCTGTTGAAGAAGCATTTAATAACGCAATCGACGTTAATCCAGGAGCAGAAACATTAGGTCTTGGACATGGTGTAAGCATTGGTAAATCAAAAGGATATTCTATTAAAGATGACAAAGAAACATTACCATTAGCACAAGTTGATACAGTTATGGTTGCTTCTGCATTTGATAAAGATGGCAAAGTTGTTGCTGCATTAATAGATAATGCACAGACAAAAGTAAACTTTGATAAAGATGGTAAAGTAACTACTGATAAAGCTGGCGAATTCAAAACTAAAGTTGAGTTAGGTCCAGAATATGGCATGATTAAAGCTTCAAAAATCGGAAAAGAATGGTTTGAACAATCTAAAGCACTTGCTGATTGGATGACTGGTAAAACTGTAGATGAAATCAAAGCTTTAAAAGTTAAAAAGGTTGATGACAATCATCCATCTGTACCAGATGTACCAGAATTAACTTCACTTGTAACTATGACAGTTCAAGACTATATTGCAGCAGTTGCTGAAGCTTTTGCTAATGCAAAATAAATTTAAAAATATTTAATTTTTTTAACTCCCCCAAATATTTTGGGGGAGTTTTGTTTAGATTAAATTCTTGTTATACATATATAATTTTGTTATTATTATTAAGGGTGATATAAATGAAAAAAGTAGTTATAGGATTTCTGACTTTAGCATTAGTAACCTCTTTTATCATTGGTTGTCAAAAAGAAGAAACAAAACCTTATCAAAAATATAGTGAAAGCTTTTTTGATACCTTTGATACTTTAACTCAAGTTGTAGGCTATACTAAAAGCGAAGAAGAATTTAAATCATATGTAGATAAAATCCATACAAGATTCCTAGAGCTTCATAAGCTATATGATATATACAAAAACTATGACGGAATAAATAACATTAGGACTATAAACGATAATGCTGGAATTAAGCCAGTTAAAGTAGATAAAGAGATAATAGACCTTATTCTTTTTTCAAAGGAATGGTATGAGCGTACAAGTGGAGAAACTAATATTGCCATGGGACCAGTACTTCGTATATGGAGTCAATACCGTGATGACGCAGAATACGACCCTCAGAATGCTAAACTACCTCCAATGGAAGAGCTTTTAGATGCTGCAAAATATACAGATATAAATAAAGTTATAGTTGATGAAGAAAAAAATACAGTATATTTAGAAGATAGTAGAATGAGTCTAGATGTAGGAGCAGTGGCAAAGGGGTTTGCTACTGAAATTGTTGCTAAAGAAATCATGGCAGATGGCTTTAAATCTGGAATGATAAGTGCAGGAGGAAATGTGCGAGTACTTGAAAAGCCTCTTGATGGTATTCGTGAACGTTGGGGCATTGGAATTCAAAATCCTAAAAAATCCATAGTTAGCGATTCAAATCTTCTTGATACTATTTTTATTAACAACGCTTCTGTTGTAACTAGTGGTGATTATCAAAGATATTATGTTGTCGATGACAAGATTATTCACCACTTAATTGATTCTCAAACTCTTATGCCAGGTGAATATTATAGTGCTGTTACAGTATTAACAGAAGATTCTGGCATGGCAGACTTTCTATCAACCACTGTATTTTTAATGCCATATGAACAAAGTCGCAAATTAGTTGATAGCCTTGAAGGGGTAGAAGCCATATGGATTATGAAAGATGGAACTGTAGAAGCTACAGATGGAATGAAAACAATTATGAAAAGTAATGGTGCATCAGGAAGTAATCCTGAATAATTTAAATCTCGCTTAAAATATACCGTTTTATTTAAAAATAGGTAGAGGAATTTAATTTCCCCTACCTATTTTCTCTTTCTTTTCTTAGTCTTTCATGCATAATATTATTTTCTAAGTGTATATGATGAAATGTATCAGTTTCTATTTCTTGCAGCTTTTTATATGTTAGTTCAAAAGTAGCACAACCTGTAGATGGCACTTCATATTGATTAGTAACTTCTCTTAGCTCTTTTAAGATATTTCCCGCAACATCATGTTCATCTTCAGTACTTTCTATTTCACTTACTATTTTGTCAATAAGTTCATTTAAATGATTGGTTTCATATTCCTTTATCATAGGAAATAGAATCTCTTCTTCTTTAATGAGGTGCATTTCTAATTCGGTTTTTAATTGAGAAAATAATTTATGAACTTTTGTGAGAACTTCCCCGCTATCAATGAAATGAACCTTCAGTATTTTAGATACAAGTTTTTCTGTTGCAGGTAATTCTTTTTTTAAAAATGCGTGATGTGTATTTACTATAAAATCAATAATGTCTGTATATTTTGCAGCTCTCCAATCAGTGTCCTCACTTACTCTTGATCTGTATTCTTCATATAAGGCTTCTAGTTGGTCTAAAATTCCTTTTGCTCCTATCCCTTTTTCTCTTACAGCTTCTTCTAATGTTCTATCTCCACCACAGCAAAAGTCAATATGATTTTTCATAAATACTTCAGCTGCTTTAGGAAACATTGCAACTATTTCGCCTAGTCTTTGAGTCTTATTGAAATTTTTTATAGGTATCATATAATTTTTCTCCTCTCATATATTTATTTATGTATATTATAATTCCACTATCGATAATAAATATGTGATTTGAGTCAAAAGAGAAAAACAGAAGATAGATAATTATTTGCTATAGATTATATCTATAGCAATTTTGCTTTGTATTATAAATATCTATAAGTTGGCTACACTAGTTTTGAGGAGGTGATACCATGGCATTTTCTTCTGGTCAAGAGTATATAGTTATCAATCGTAATACGGGAGAAGTTAATTTCTGAGTACCTGATGAAAAAGGCTTCTTTTCAAAGTGAAATGAGAAGCCATCTGCAGTTGGCAGATAGCAAAATTATTTAGTGACATTGTAAAAGGAAAAAGGTTATTAGGATATTTTTTATATTAATATCCTTTTTCTTTTGCTAAGCTTTAACTATGACATAATCCCCATACAAACATATTATGTAATAAATCCCCTATTATCATAAAATAAGGAGTTGTTTGTATGGATGGTTTGGACTTAATACAAAAGACGGCAATGACATTTATTAAGGAGTTCATTTCGGATATTGATAGTATGTCCATGAATGAAAATCTATCGATTAATAATATACAATTATCCTGCTCTGCTTTGAAATGGATATTAGAATCAAGAAATACAATTGATATACCTGAAAGTCAAATTGACGAGGCAATTGACAAAACATCAATATTATTGGCAGCTGTTTATAGAGATAAAGAAAGCTTACCTATAATTGCAGAACTAGCCTTTGAAAGACATAGAAAGAACTGTTTTAATCACGACTTAATATGGGCTTTTTTTGAATCCCAAGACATTAACAGCATTTATTTAATTGCAAATAAGCTACTATCTTCTGATCCAAAGGATGTTGCGTTAGCCCGTAAGCTTTTAAGTTTTGTACCTGGAATAAATGAGACTCAATTTTCAAATAATCAGCAATTGTATTCTTATTTTAACAACTGGTTTGAAGAAAACAGCTCTTTTTTACGCTATACAGGTGAAAGCTATAGTCTAAAAAGTGATCCTATTTTTTATGAAGTAGTATTAGGAGCAAAGTACCTATGTAAGCCTGTTGCTATTGAATCAGGGCAAATCCTTCGGAAATTAGCTACTAATGAACAAATACTTCTAGATGAATTTAAGAAGCTTGACATATATACCCAATCTCTCCTTGCATGGTTTTCTTATAAAATGCACCAGAAAAATAAAAATGAGTGGAATATATGGCTCTCTTATCCTATTCCCTATCAAGTTATGTATGCCAATGCTTGGATAGGAGGGATACAATGATTAGGATATCAGGACGTCAAATAACTCCCGAAAATATTTTCAATCAATATTCTTTAAATAATATCCAAAGAAATATAGTAAACACTATGGCTGCTAGTAATTTTAGATACAATTTTGTGTCATTAGATCAGCTAAAATTCGAGTTAGATTTACGTATGAGCATAATTAATGCTTCAATAAAACTCAACAGTAGTGGTTTAGAGTTTAGAGTGTTTACAAAAACTTTTTGTAATACAGATTTCTGGACTCGTACAAACGAAGGTGGCTTTCTACTAAAAAATAATGTAATACCAAACAATGCAATAGATGATATTTTCAGGAATGGACGAAGATATGGTACTGAGTGTGCTACAGCAATGGTGATAATTTATTATAAGGCTGTACTAGATATGTATCCAGTGGAACTATTCAACTCAATGTTTTCAAATATACAGTTAATGAACTGGCATTATCTTAACAAAAATCTAGGAATAAATAACTATACTAATCAGATAGACTATTTCCCAGGAGATTGTAGATATTTTAAAAATCCTGATGTAAATCCTCTAAGGTCATATTTACAGGGAGAGAATGCAATCGATTTAGGTAATGGAACATATTATGGACATGGAATGGGAATCACTACAGGAGATGATATAATCAGAATACTAAATAGAAATAGAAAAATAGGCGCAACAAGGTCAGCTTATTTGCTAGATTCAGCAACTCGTCCAAATTTTAATTATCTTGCTTCAAGGTATTATGAGTTTATAACAGCATAGATTAATATAACAAATATCATCATAGAACATAATAAAAGTCTTATAAGAAACTACTCATCATCATCATGATTAGTTTCTTTTCTTTATTCTTGTTAGCAGAGAAAATATTAATTCAACATGATAATACTACCTTTAAATTGTTTTGCATTACTATGATAGTTGTTTATTAGTCAAACAAAGAAAGCTGCTCTAGTTTTATGGTTTCAAGATTTGATGCAGTTAACCCAATTAACCTAATATCTTGAGCTATTTCTATTTCATCTAAAAGACTAACTGCAACTTCAAATATATCATTAAAACTACTTATATAGTTATTTAGAGTTTTACTTTTTGTCTGAGTCCGAAAATCCACGTCCTTAATTTTCAATGTTATTGTTTTAGCTTGTATATCTCTATTTTCTAAGGAAGTTTCTAATTCTAATGAAAAGTTGTATAAAAATTTTTTTAATATATCCTTGTTTCTTGTATGATTAGAAAAAGTCCGTTCTGTTCCTATGGATTTTCTTTCACGCTCGATATTGACTTTTCTAGAATCTATGCCTCGAATTCTATTATAAATTTCATTACCAGCTTTTCCAAAAAACTCTGTTAAAAATTCTTCTGACAGTCTCATTAAATCTTCAATTGTATAGATACCTATATCATTTAGCTTTTTAGAAGACTTTTTCCCAATTCCATATACAGATTTTACTGGAAGTGGCAGTAATATGTCTGGTATCATATCCTCTGTTATTATTTTCATACCATTCGGTTTGTTCCAATCAGATGCGAGTTTAGCTAAAAATTTATTATATGAAATTCCTATGGATATAGTTAGCCCAGTATTTTTCATTACTTCTCGCTTTATTTCCTCGGCAATTATTAATGGGTTCTTGTCAATTTTTGAAACATCTAGATAAGCTTCATCGATAGATAGAGGTTCAACTAAGTCTGTAATACTTAACAATATATCAAAAACCTGCTTGGAAACCTCTTTATATCTTTCCATTCTCACAGGCAGAAAACATCCTTTTGGACATTTTTGCTTAGCCATAAAAATGGGCATAGCAGAATGTATACCATATTTTCTAGCATGATAATTTGCTGTAGTTACTATCCCATGATTACTTAGACCACCAACAATAACAGGCAGCCCTTTAAGTTTAGGATTATCATGCTCTTCAACAGATGCATAAAAAGCATCCATATCTACATGAATAATATTTAATTTTCTCGCTTGAGCTAAGTCCTGGAAGGAATAAATTTTTAACACCTCTTTTTTGAGAAATCCTACATATATTATATACAAACACCTGTTCTATGTAAACTAATTATTGCTTTTTTACCTCCTTCCCGCCTTGTAAGTACTTAAATATATAAATCTTTAGAATACTATGCTCTATTTACTTATTGAATAATTCTTTTAGCTCCTGCCAATAAAACTTTAATATTCACCAATGCTATTACCAACATCATAACAATTTCATAAAGAAACCAGTTTTTCACTTCTAACAGCATAACTATGCTTTGTGTAAATATCACGCTCATATTTATTATCAATTTTCCAATATTCCAGGATATTGACATAAACTTTCTTGTACTTATTGCTCTTATTGTTAACATGCAGATATAACTTAAAAGCGTTGCTATAGCCGCACCTTGAATACCATAAACGGGTATTAGTGAGAAATTAAGGATTATATTCACGATTGCACTTATAGCTGTAGTCAACAAGATATATTCACTTTTTTTATGAATCATATATATGCTGCCTAAAAAAGAAGCTAAAGAAGCAAATATAGTTGCCATCACAAGAACAGGTATATATATCCAAGATGAATAAAACCCTGGTGAAGTAAGTATCTTAGTAATTACCTTAGTGAATGTAATAATAACAGATGCTCCACAAAATATAAGTGAGCTATATACATTTAGTACTTTTGAAAAAAAACTTCCTCTATCTCCTTTTTGATGCTCATTAATAGCTGATATTTGCCAAGCATCCATGAAAATCCCTGCAACAATTGTAATAATCGTTGGTACTTTGTATGAAATTGCATACAAACCATTTGCTTCACTTCCCAATATATACGAAAGAATATATCTATCAGACATATTAATAATCCATGTAGATATAGTTGTTGGAATAAGTGGTAAAGAGTATCTAAGCATACTTATAAAAATGCTTTTATTAATGTTACTCAAGCTAATATACTTATAGAGTTTTGCAACAAAAAACAGCATAACAGCTGATATTAAGTCGGATAAAATGGTTGCCAATAAATATCCAGCAACTCCGTATCTTAATACTACCAGAAAAACAATATTCATAATAATAGTCATAATAGTCCTTAAGACACCATCAAATGCATACAACCTAACATATTCCTGAGACCGTATAAAATTTGAGCATAGTGAGTGTAAGCTAGACATTAAAACGAAAAAATAAATATACCTAGTATATTCAGAGATAAACTCGATGCTTTGTAAAATTGGCTCTAGAATAAGAAGAACTGCAAAACCTAAAAGAATTGTTAGTAGTCCTATTGAAAAAACACTTTTTTTGTTAGTATTATTTTCAAGACCAAATCTTATAACTGCGTTTAAAATACCTGCTGACACAATAGGAATTAGAATGTTACAAGTTTGTACTATTAAATCTACCTTTCCATATTCTGCACTTGACAATACCCTGGTATATAGTGGTAACATTAAAAAAACAAGTATTTTAGAACTAAAAGTACCTATTGCAAAAGTAAAAGTATTAGAAGCTAGTTTTTTATATCTATCCATTTCCCTCACCTTATTACTATTTGGAATTTTATATGAATTGTCAAGTAAGTATATTAATAGTACCCCTTAGCATCTCCGTAATCTAAGTATCATACCTAAAAACTACTCAATACTATTATGTACTTAACTGTTTCAAGTATAATATGACCACTTTATACTGTAAAGTAACTTTAAATAATATTTTTAAATAGAATATATATATTATTAAATATTCATCTTCATAGAATGAATAGAGTCCTTGATACATCAAGGACTCCAAATGGAATTATAGTTCTTTATAATTAGAATTATTGGTTAAGCATATATGTTAATAGGTGTTTCTTTATTCTTTATGCAGTTCTTCTTTTATAAACTTCAACACTTCTGCTGCATGTCCCTTAGCTTTTACATTTCTAAACTCCTTTACTAATTCTCCAGTCTTGTTAAAAATAAAAGTAGACCTATCTACTCCCATATATTCCTTGCCATACATTTTTTTAAGCTTCATAACATTAAACAACCTGTGAACTTCCTCATCTTTATCACTGAGCAATAAAAATGGTATGCTCTGTTTTTCTCTGAATTTAGCATGTGAACTTAAACTATCTCGACTAATTCCTAGTATAACAGTATCTAGCTTCTTAAATTCATTATGTAATTCGCTAAATTGTATTGCTTCAATTGTGCAACCAGATGTATTATCTTTTGGATAGAAATAAACAACTACATTTTGTCCTTTAAAATTATCTAATGATATATCAGAGCCGTCAGTTTCCTGTAATTTAAAATAATAATTTGTCATTATTTCACCTCCAGCAATTTTATACCCATTTTAAATTTAAAAAAACTTCTTCATTGAGTAAACTATCTTTATAAATATTTAGCTAATTTTATCTGATACTTAAGCTTAAATAAATTTAACTGTAACTACTAGATGCTCCTAAAAAAGCTAGTCTGTTTTTCTCCCTGAGTTAAGATACAGTGCTAAAAATTCTTCTGGAAAAAAGAAACTTTCATTATTAATAAGTAGTTCTTGTATTGTATCCTTAGAAATAGAAGATTCTTTAAATTTATTGATTTCCTTATGAATACTCTCCATTTTCTTATCTAATTGCGCTACAGAATCAGCTGCTTCTTTAAGTTCATTCAGAAGTTTTTTTGGGACTTCTTTATTATACTTATAGTAAATTTTATGCTCTAAGCTTGCCCAAAAATCCATTGCTATAGTGCGTATTTGAACCTCTACACATATATCCTCAACTCTATCAGACATGAAAACAGGTACTTTCAAGATTAAATGTAAGCTTTTGTATCCATTAGGCTTAGGGTTTTTAATGTAATCCTTACATTTAATTGTTTTTATGTCTTCTTGACTTTGTAGCATCTCACTTATTCTGTAAATGTCAGAAATAAATGAACAAGTAATTCGGATACCTGCTATATCATGAATATTTTCTCTTATGGTAGATAATGAAAGCTCATAACCTTTCCTATATACTTTTTTTAATATACTTTCAGGTGTTTTAATTCTAGATTTAACATGTTCAATAGGATTATAATCATGAATATACTGAAATTCTTGCTTTAATATATCAATTTTTGTATTCAACTCGTCTAAAGCGAATTTATAAGACATCATAAATCTAGTTAATTCTGTTTTCAAATGTTTTAATTGATTTAAATCCACAGTTGCCTTCTCTTCCATTTTCATTAGCTCCTTTTGTTTGTTCATATCAAAATTTTGTTCTATAAAAAATCTTATCTCTAAAGTGTACAAACATTGCCAAAATTTTTTTATACTTAATTCTCATGATTAGTTAATTTTGTTTTTTCTCACAAGCTTATATATTCTAAAACAATCTATCTTGACAATATTCTCATAAATTCGTCTCCTGTTATAGTTTCCTTTTCAATAAGATATAATGATAATTCATGAAGCTTGTCCATGTTATCCTTTAATATATTGATAGCTTTCTCATGTGCTTTTTTTATGATATCAAGTACCTCTTCATCTATTTTTGATGCAGTTTCTGGCGAACATAATAAAGAATGGTCTCCCCCAAGATATTGATTAGAAACAGTTTCTAAAGCCATCATATCAAAATTTTTACTCATACCCATTCGAGTTACCATGGAACGTGCCATCTTAGTTGCCTGCTCAATGTCATTGGAAGCACCTGAAGTATATATGCCAAAAACTAATTCCTCAGCAGCACGCCCACCTGTAAAAGTAGTAATTTTATTAAATGCCTCATCTTTGGTCATCAATACATTTTCTCCCTCTGATACTTGCATAGTATAACCAAGAGCACCTGATGTTCTCGGAATTATTGTAATTTTGTGTACAGGTGCAGATTCAGTTTGTTTTGCAGCAACAATAGCATGTCCTATTTCGTGATATGCAATAATCTTTTTTTCCTTTAGTGAGATTACAGCACCCTTTCGTTGATATCCAGCAATTACTACTTCTACTGCCTCTTCCAAGTCACCCTGTGTCACAAATTTACGACCACATTTTACAGCCCTTAAAGCTCCTTCATTTATGATATTAGCAAGCTCTGCACCTGATGCTCCAGAAGTTGATCTTGCTATGGCATTTAAGTCTATATCTTTATCTAACTTTACAGCTTTAGCATGAACCTTTAATACTGCTTCACGCCCTGCTAAATCAGGTAATTCTACAGGTATACGACGATCGAATCTTCCTGGTCGAAGTAATGCCTTGTCAAGCGATTCAGGACGGTTAGTTGCTGCAAGAATTACAACACCCTTTTCTCCACTAAAACCATCCATTTCAGTTAATAGCTGATTTAATGTCTGTTCCCTTTCATCATTGCCTCCAATACTGCCATTATCACGTTTCTTACCAATCGTATCAATCTCATCAATAAATACGATGCAAGGAGCCTTCTTCTGAGCCTGATTAAAAAGATCACGTACTCTTGCTGCTCCCATACCTACAAACATCTCAACAAATTCAGAACCAGAAATTGAAAAAAAAGGAACCTTTGCTTCCCCTGCAACGGCTTTTGCAAGAAGTGTCTTACCAGTACCAGGAGGCCCCACTAATAAAGCACCCTTCGGCATAATGGCGCCTATTTCTTTATATTTCTCTGGATTATGGAGAAAATCTACAATTTCTGTTAAGGCTTCCTTAGCTTCATCCTGTCCTGCAACATCAGAAAAAGTTTTACCTGTCTGTGCTTCAACATAGACCTTAGCATTGCTTTTCCCAAAAGTCATAGCATTTCCACCCATTTTCTTTCTTATTGAGTTTGCAAAAATCTGTCCAATTCCTATAAAAATAGCAGCAGAAATTATCCAATTCAATAGTGGCGAAGTTTCTTTTGGTATGACTTTTGAGAACTTAACTTTTGCACCATAAAGGCGATTAGCTAGCTCTAAATCATCCATACGACCAGTAACATATACTTTTTCATTACCTTTTTCATCAAGTGCTATAAAGGCAATATAATTATCTTGTACTTCTACAGCTTTTACTTTCCCATTCTCGATTTGAGTCAAGAATGTTCCATAGTCCACCTGAGTAATCTGTTTCCTTAATATAGATGGAAAAACAAACGCATTTAATAGCATCACAATAATAATTGCGACAATATAATAATAAATAATTGGCTTTTTAGGATTTTTTTGTTCTTTCATAACACAATCTCCTTCGTTTATATTAACTTATTTACTCATAATTTACTTGACTGATTTTTTGTAACAAGGCATTTAACTTTTCTAATCCCAAAATAATATCATCAAAAGATTCTTCAGTCTCATGCCTAATTTGCCGTGAAAATTTTTCATTTAATGCTTTATCTATTTCTAGTACAATCTCTTTTCCCTTTTCAGTTAGATCTATCTTTACCACTCTCTCATCATCTTGATCTCTGACACGTTCTAAAAGCTTTTTATTTTCAAGTTTTTTGCACATGGCAGATATATTTGCTCCTGCCATTCTTATGCTACCTGCTAAGCTTCCTACTGTATGAAAACCAGACTGATGCAATTCCATAAGAATCCTTACTTGCATCATTGTCAGTCCATAATGTTCACATATAGGGCTAAAGGCATTACTTATGTTATCTGTTATTTTCCTTGTATAATCTAAAATATTGTTTTTAAATTCAGATACATTCATAGTACTCCTCCATAAAATATATTATGTATTAATTATATATAATATATTTTATACTTAAGATAGTCAATATATAAATTGATTTTATCCCGAAACTTATTTAAGTTACTACAAACAAAAATACCTAGATAATAAAATATGCGACAAGTGTCCAAAAATATCACTTATCGCATATAATAATATGATTTATCTGACATATTTTTAGTAAAACATGCCCATAGCACCAGCCAATAAAACAATAATCGCAAACGCCATTCTATATATTGCAAATACTCTCATTGGCCTTTTCTTTAAATATGAAATAAATTTGTTAATCACTGCTAAAGCTACTATAAATGATACTAAAAAACCAACAGCAAGAGAAATTATTTCTAAAAATGTAAGGCTAGATATTCCACCAATTTTTAAGAGTTTTAAAAAGCTCATTCCCACCATAACTGGAATTGCTAAGAAAAATGAAAATTCTGCAGCTGCAACAGTAGAAAGTCCCGATACCCATCCACCAATGATTGTTGAAGCTGATCGTGACATTCCTGGAATTATAGCTAAGCATTGAAATAAACCTATTATCCATGCCTGCCTTACTGTCACATTAAGTTCTTGTTGTTTTGAACGATTGTTTCTAAATCTCCTTTCGGCATATATCATCCATATACCACCCAAAAACAAGGTTATAGCTACAGATATTGGAGTAAATAAATATTTATCCGCTAAATCGTCTAGTAATACCCCCAAAATACCTCCTGGTATACAAGCAATAAATATCATAAACCAAAACTTAAATCCTGATTTTTCATATCCGACTTTTTGTGGAAAAAAATTTACTATACTATCTTTTATTTTTTTCCAATAAAGTATAACTACTGCTAATATTGCTCCTAGTTGTATAACGTATGTGTACATTTCAACATATTTTGGGTTTGCTCCATTAAATCCAATTAAATTTCCAAAAATAATAATATGTCCCGTGGAAGATACAGGTAAAAATTCTGTGACCCCTTCAACAATTCCTAATATTATAGATTTTATTATTAAAGATACTATTTCCATCTAATCACCTTTTTCTAGATTTATTGTTTAACTCAATTGCTTATATTTTATTTGTTTAATGTCCACTTTAGTAAAATAGGCTATAGTTGCAATGAATCCAAGTATGGATGTAACAAAAATTGAAGAATAAGAATATATTTGTAGATTTTCATAATAAATTATATCATAAGAGAGCATTTTATATCACAAATACTTTTTACTTTTTAACTAATAAAAATTCTCTTGTGTTTCTTTTATTATATTCATAGAAAATATGTTTCAAAAAAGCTGCAATTTCTATTTTGTCTTAGCTGTTAGAAAAGTCTTCTTATAATCATTGTAAGTCCTAAAATAGCTAGTGGAATAACAAGGACGACACCAATAATAGAATAGTATCATATAAAATTATATTTCTATCTATCTCCTGAATTCACTCTATTACCATTTTAGGATATAAGAAAAAGGAATGAACATTTTCACTCCCTTACTTTGAATTACTTTTTTCAATTAGTAATCTAATGATTTTTTATGCTATCTTTTCTTTTACCCTCATAAACGCCTTAATAATCTCATTTACTATTAGTGGAATTAAAGCAAAGAATATGACTAACCCCCAGTCTCTTAAGCTTAGATTATGAACACCAAATGCATTTGCAAGGAATGGTACTGAAATAACTCCAAGTTGCAATACAATTCCTACAATTATTGCACCAATTAGGTACTTATTAGTAAATAGTCCAACTTGGAATATTGACTTCATAGAATTTCGCATTGTCAATGAATAGAATAACTGTGAAGCAGCCAATACAACAAATGCCATTGTACTAGCATAAGTTATTACATATTCAGGTATATCTTCTGTACCTAAGCCATATCCATGCTCTGTTAAACCAAAGTAGAATGCTGCTAGTGTCAATACACCTATTAAAATACCGCCAATAACTGCCCTAGTTCCTGCTCCTTCAGCAAAGAAGCTTTCTTTAGGATCTCTGGGCTTCTTCTTCATAACATCCTTATCTCCAGGGTCAACACCAAGGGCAATTGCTGGTAAAGTATCTGTCATAAGATTAATCCAAAGTATTTGAGTAGCTGTAAGTGGTACTGGCCAATCGAATAGTATTGAAGCTAGTATTGTAACAACTTCTCCTAAATTACAGGATAACAGGAATATTACAGCCTTCTTTATATTACTATAAATATTTCTACCTTCTTCAATAGCATGAACAATAGTAGTAAAGTTATCATCTGTAAGAATCATATCACTAGCACCTTTGGAAACATCTGTACCCGTAATACCCATAGCGACACCAATATCAGCATATTTTAGTGAAGGAGCATCATTAACACCGTCACCAGTCATGGACACTATATTTCCATGAGATTTATAAGCTCTAACTATTTTAACCTTATGCTCAGGAGAAACCCTAGCAAACACTCTATAATTGTTTATTTTTCTTGAAAATTCCTCATCTGACAATTCATCTATTTCTGCACCTGTTAAGCTCTGTTCTATAGTTTCTGCAATTCCAAGCTCTTTAGCTATTGCAACAGCAGTATTTCTATGATCTCCAGTTATCATTATAGGAGTTATGCCTGCTTGCTTCGCCTTGCTTATTGAATCCTTTACCTCTATTCTTGGCGGGTCTATCATTCCAACTAATCCTATAATTGTCAAATCCTTTTCCATTTCCTCAGGATTTATTATACTAGTTGTATCCTTAAAAGCAGCACCTAGTACCCTAAGTGCGTCATCTGACATTTCCTCTGCCATCTTTAAGTACTTTTTCTTCATCTCATCAGTTAGCTGCACAGCTTTTCCATCTACAAGAGCATGAGATGAAATCTTTAATAAATTATCAATTGCACCTTTAGTATGAACTCTATATCCATTTCCTTCTTTATTCAAAGTAGACATTAGCTTTCTATCTGAATCAAAAGGTTTTTCGCTAATTCTATTATATTTTGAATTCAAATCACTTTTTGTAAGATTATATTTATGGCCTAATACTACTAAGGCTACTTCTGTAGGGTCTCCAGTACTTTCCCCATTTTCAAAGGTGGCATCTGAACACAAAACTAATGTTTTAATTAACTCAGCTTCATCTTTATCAGCCTCAAATCTTGTTTCTGTAGTAGGTACACCTTTTAGATTGTTTAGTGTATAATTTTTAACTACTGTCATTTTATTTTGAGTAAGAGTTCCAGTTTTATCAGAACATATGATGTTTACAGAACCTAGTGTTTCAACTGCTGGTAGCTTTTTAACTATGGCGTTGATTTTAGACATTCTTGTAACTCCAATTGCTAATACTATCGCAACTATAGCAGCCAAACCTTCAGGTATTGCCGCTACTGCTAAGCTTATTGCAATTAAGAACATATTAAATAAGTCCCTTTTTTGGAACAAAGCAATTACGAATATTAGTACGCAAATTCCAATTGCTAAAAACCCAAGAACCTTACCAAGCTCCTCTAGTCTTTTTTGAAGAGGAGTCATTTCTTCATTATCCTCATCAAGTATTTTAGCTATTTTACCTATTTCTGTTTCCATAGCTGTTGCAACTACAACCCCTTCACCTCTACCGTAAGTAGCAAGTGTAGACATAAATGCCATATTTGATTTATCTCCTATAGGGGTCTTTGGATCTCCATGAATATCATTTGCATCCTTATCTGTAGGTACAGATTCACCAGTTAAAGCAGATTCTTCTATTTGAAGGTTGGCGCTTTCAATTAATCTAATATCTGCTGGTATATATCTACCTGCATCTATAATTATTATATCTCCTGGTACTATTTCCTCTGAGTTTGTTTCTTTTACTTCCCCATCACGTCTTATAAGGGTTTTTGGTGTTGTCATCTGCTGCAATGCTTCAATTGCTTTTTCTGCCTTATACTCTTGTACTACACCTATTACTGCATTAAGTATAATAACAGAAAGAATTATTATTGCATCCACATATTCTCCAATTACAATTGTTATAACTGTTGCACCTAAAAGAACATAAATTAACATATCCTTTAGTTGTTCAAAAAATAATGAGGTTAAGCTTTTTTTAGGTTTTCCTTTTAATTTGTTCTCTCCGTACTTCTTAATTCTAGAATTAGCCTCCTCAGTAGACAGTCCCATTTTAGGGTTTACATTGAGTTCTCTAAGTACTTCTTCTTGTGATTTTGAAAACCACATATTTATTCACTCTCCTTCCTTTGTTTGCAAGTGCATTTTATTAACTTCTAATATTAGTAGATATATTGTCACTTTATTATTTCCAATAGGTTATACCTATGCACTCTTATTCAGTTTATTATACCCACCTCCTCATAATAAATTGAGTTTAGTTAAAAAATCTAAAAACAAGCAAAAAAACCTTTAGCAGTATTTTATCTCGAAAGATAAAATATCGCTAAAGGTCTTACATCTTTGACACATCAAAGGATAAAGCCAGGTAGTATTGTTAGTCCTACCGGTTGTTGACTTTATCACCTATACTAGGCAGTTACTCCCCTTTAACAGGTATATGTTTCTTTAATTAATATGTGATTAGAATATCATTTTTGCTACAGAAACGCAATAATTATTTTAATTAGAGGACTACTTTCCGTAGAATTGATAAATTTTTACTTACATATATAATGTATAACGCTGATTAAAAGACACTCTCAGTGATTATTTTACTAACCTACAATCTTTATTCTTTTACCATTTATTTATTATATATTCCTCATTCTCATCTTTATGCAAAATTTTTTCTGTTACATAGGCAATGGCTACAATACTAAACAAATTAAACACTAATCTTATAATAGCAAACTTTATTTTCATGGATGAAGCTTCAAACAATAACAAAGAAATTTTGGTAGTAGACCATGTACCGAGCATAATCAAAGCATTAGATAGCTTGCTTCCTTTTTTCAGTAGTACGCCTGCAACAGGAAAAGTAGCAATAATTACTCCTAGCCAGCCAGATTCGTTTCCTAATAGCAGTGAAATATGCTCAGTAGTTAGAATAGCAAGAGCAAAACCTATATGGAAGTAGACAGTGCAATAAAAGCAAAAAAGTACAAAGTAAGTGTCATTATCTGTCCTCCTTAATAAATTTGGATTCGCCAAACTTTCAAGATATTTTAATTCTTTCTTCGCTTTCATAAAAGATATCTTTTTTTCCTACACCTTTTTCTACAAGTATATTGTAGCTGTCTTTAATCATATTTTTAGAACCACACATATACACTTTATATCCCTTTATATCCATATCTTGCAACGCATCAGTTACATATCCTTTTTTAAGCTTACTTGCTTTATCTCTTGAAACAACTGGAATATAATCAAATATCTCATACTCTTTATCTAACTTTTTGAAGTAATCATGATATAAAAGCTCCTCTTCATATCTTTGTCCTGCTAGAAGCTTAATATTCTTTATTTTAGGATAATTCAATAAAGCGTCTTTAACTAATGCAATAAAAGGTGTTATACCTATGCCATTAGCAATAAATAAGACTTTTTCAGCTGAAGAAGAAAGTACTAGTTCATTACCCATAGGTCCTTCCAGCTCTACAAGGTCTCCAATTTTGAAATAATCAAATATTTTTCCTGTTCCGTACCCATTATCAACTTTTTTGATTATCACACTAAGCTTTGAACTATCTTCATTGTATGATGATATCGAATATGCTCTATATGCTCTAGGTTCATCTTGAATTTTGATTAATATGAATTGTCCTGCCTTATAATCAACTTTCTTAGGAAATTCAAAAGAAAATACATATTCTTTGGTTTCTTTATTTAATTCCTTAATATCAATAATTTTTGCCTTTACTTTTTTACGAAATTTATAACCTTCTGTGGAAGTTACTTTTCTAATTTCAATAGCATCCCTTACATTCTCAAGAGATAAAATTCCTGCTGGACAATTTTCAACACAAGTTGAGCATTTGATACAGTTAATATTATCAAATTGATTATTATCAGAAAACTCCAAGTAAGGTGTTAACTGAAAAGGACAAACCCTTGCACACTTACCACAGGTATGGCACTTTTCTTGACTTGAAATAGTAATCTTTTTCTCAATGTTTTTAGCAATACCCAATGCTTTTCCTAATTTATAAGATATTTTCTGTATTGTTCCCATAGGGCAGTATTGACACCAACTTCGAGAGTTTATTAATATTGCCAATATACCTCCTAAAACTAAAACCATTAAATAGGTATTAGAAAATAAGTATCCTAATTTATCCATAAAATCATAAGTTCCCCATACTCTAGATACTTTTATTATTTTTCTTGTAAAGTTTGCCATAAAGAAGATAAAGAATCCAATTACAATGACCCTAGATTTCAAAAAACTTGGAATTTTTTTATTCCTGCTAATAGGCAATATAACTTTATCAAATAGACTTCCATGGGGACAAAAATTTCCACACCAGTATCTACCATTAAAAAATGATGTAATAGTTAGACCTAGCATAATAAAAACAACGCTTAAACCTAATTTAGGTTCCCATTGTCCACCGATAGCTACAAGAACTGTAAGTATCCAAGCATATTTTCTAATAGGACTAAAAGCACGATTTGTTTTGATATAGTAGTTATTTAAGTTTTCCATAAGAACCTCCTAAATTTATATTAACTAATTCATTTATAGATATACCCCCTGCGGGTATATAGTAAGTATACTCAATTAACTTCAACTTGTAAATAGTTAATTTTACTAATCTAAATTTTTTAGCAGTAGAATATTTGTGTTATTTTCTCTCCATTGCATTTAATTATCATAAGTAAAACAGTATCTTCTTTCTACCCTTCAGGCTCTTTGACAATATCTCGCATTTTCATATTATCCTATCCTTCCTTTGATGTTATCCTTAAAAGTGATGGATGACTTTATTCATACACTTTATTCTATTATTGATATAATAATAGAACTAATAGTACAAGCTAATTTTCAAGTAAGTCTATGACATTATAAAAGCCTTGTATAGATAATATTATCCACACAAGGCTTTTATTCTTTTGGATAGTAATGCTGAAACATGTTTACACCAAAGTACGTTTTAGAAATTCTCTAGTTCGTTCTTGTGTTGGATTATTGAAGATTTGCTCAGGGCTTCCTTCTTCTGCAATAACTCCTTTATCCATAAATACTACACGGTCCGCTACTTCTTTTGCAAATCCCATTTCATGAGTTACTACTAGCATAGTAAGCCCTGTTCCCGCAAGTTCTTTCATAACCTTAAGAACTTCTCCTACCATCTCAGGGTCAAGAGCTGATGTTGGTTCATCAAACAGCATAACATCAGGTTCCATAGAAAGCGCTCTGGCAATGGCCACACGTTGCTTTTGTCCTCCTGATAATTGTTTTGGTTTTGCATTAATATACTGATCCATTCCAACAACTTGTAAATATTTCATAGCTACTTTTTTAGCTTCTTCTTTAGTACGTTTTAGCACTTTTATTTGTCCCACTATACAATTACTTAAGACATCATGATTATTAAATAAGTTAAATTGCTGAAATACCATACCTAGTCTTGTACGATATGAATATATATCATGCTTGTCATCTAATATATTTTCACCTTTATAAATAATTTGGCCACCGCTTGGCTTCTCTAAAAGATTAACACAGCGAAGAAGAGTTGATTTACCAGAACCAGATGAGCCAATAATACATACTACTTCTCCCTTATTTACTGAAAAGTTAATATCCTTTAACACTTCATGAGTTCCAAAGGATTTACTTAAATGTTGAATATCAATTACTTTCTCCATACTTTAACTCCTCTCTCCAATGCTAATTTAAGCCCAATTTTTAGTTCTTCTCAGGATATTTTCAGGTGTATCTACCTGCATTTGATTAGCATACATAATGTAATTGTCTGGGCCATCTAATTTCCTTTCGATATAGCGTAAAATTCTTGTTACTGTAAATGTCATTATAAAATAAAGAACACAAGCAACAAAGAATGATTCAAAAAAGTGAAAATTATTTCCTGCAACTGATTTTGTCTGAAAATACAATTCCGTTACACCAATTACATTAAGTACCGAAGTGTCTTTAATGTTGATTACAAATTCATTACCAGTTGCTGGTAATATATTACGAATTACTTGTGGCAATATGACATTAACCATAGTTTGAATATGGTTCATACCTATAGCATGAGCTGCTTCAAATTGTCCTTTATCTATAGAAACAATACCTCCACGAATAATTTCTGACATATAAGCACCAGTATTAATTGATACTATAAAGATTGCTGCACCAAGTCTATCCATATCAATACCAAGTGCTTGATATGAACCATAAAATATTACCATAGCTTGTACAATCATTGGAGTTCCACGAAATATTTCTATATAAATTGTAAGAATAGTATTAATAACTTTGAGTACAATTCTTTTTGCTCCATGTTCAGGCATTGGGATTGTACGTACAACTCCTACTATTAAACCAATAATAAATCCTAAAATTGTACCAATCATGGATACGTATAGCGTCATACCAGCTCCACGAATAAACATTGGCCAATTACTTGAAATAATTTTTATTATCCAATCAAAGCTCATCTTTTTCCTCCTTAAAATATTGTTAAACCAGCTGCATCAGAATGCAACTGATTTAACATAATAACTAATTTGCTGCTGGTTGATTTTTTATAGCATCATCCATAATATTTAAACGTTCTTCTTCTGAGATATCTGCTAATACTTCATTGATTTTCTCAGTTAATTCACTATTCTTAGCAAGGCCTACAGCTATAGCAGTATCATCTTCAGATGTAACAAATCCATCTGTAAATTCTACCATTACAAAATTTTCGTTAGCACTTGAAGCACTGATGCCCTCTGGGCGTTCTGAAACATATCCATCAATCATTCCTGATTCTAGTGCCACTCTCATTGCTGGGAAATTATCCATAGCTGGTTGCTTGCTTACACCTTCAATTTGATCAATTACAGAATAGTGAAATGTATTTAATTGAGCTGTTACTTTTGCTCCTTTAAAATCCTGAATGGAAGTAGCTCCCTCATAAGCTCCTCCTTTTTTAACCACCATAACTAAATCTGATTTATAGTAGTTGTCTGAGAAATCGATTGCTTCTTTACGTTCTGCTGTTGGTGACATGCCTGCAATGATAGCATCAATTTTACCTGAAGTTAAAGCTGGTAAAAGACCATCCCATTCAGTTTTAACAATAACTAATTCTTTTCCTAATCCTTCAGCAATTCGCTTAGCAATTTCTACATCATATCCACCTGCATATTCTGCATTGCCATCTATTTTAACGCCTCCATTTGAATCATCCATTTGAGTCCAGTTAAATGGAGCATATCCAGCCTCAAGACCTACTTTAAAAGTACCATCATCAGTTGTGTTTTGAGCTTTTACCTCATTTGAACTGCTACCTGTCCCACATCCTGTTAAAAATACAATTCCTAATAATGAAATTATTGCAAATAGTGATATTTTTTTTCTCATGTTAATTCTCCCTTCAATTATTTATAATTAATATAGTATCTTAACTTTAGAGATTAACTTACCACTTGCTATACGAGTTGTGCGTTGTTCTAAGTAAACAAAAAAAGACCTGAGATGAACTCAGGTCCTTATATACGTAATAATACCTTATTCCCCTCCTTTTCCCAAAATGAGATAGCACAACCCAATAAACCGGGAAAGTTTATTGAGACAGTCCTGCAGCTCTTAACTGCAGACCCAGCAAGTAATACTGAGAATATTACAAGCTTCGGCAATATTTCCTTCTCTTTAGCATCATAGCTTTCTCATGCTCCACTAAAGACTGTTAAATACTGCGCCTCTACCTCACCTGTGAAAGTGAGGTCTTATTAAATTATGTTTTTCATTATACAACAATACATCACAACTGTCAAATTTATTTTTAAAATATGAAAAAGATATAAGCCGATATAAGCCATTCCTTCTATCTTTTATGACATTATCAGTTAGTTGGAACATAATCATGATCAACGATTATTACTGAGTGATAATTAGGATTAAACTCATAGATTTTATCAGATATAAGCTTAATCAGTTCATCATCGCTCCATTGAAAATCAAAAGGAACCACCACATCAAAAATTAGGTTAGAGTGGCTCACACCCCATACAACTCTAAAATCATGCATTCCTATTTGTGGCGACAAGTTTTTAAGGATATATTCTACTTCATCTCTCAACCTATCGGTTCTTGGATCATTAGTAACAACAGGATCAAGGTGAATCACCAAATTTATGCCTTCATCATTTAGAAAATCGCGCTCAATATTATCAATAATGTCATGGCTAACCATAATATCATTTTCAGCTGAAACCTCACAATGCACAGATGCAAAGCATTGTCCTTCGCCATAGCTATGTACTGTCAAATCATGTAGACCTATAATACCATCATAGCTTAAAATTTTGTTATATATTTTATCTACCAATTCCTTTGTTGGTGCTGTACCAATTAGCGGACTTATGGTTTCTTTAACAAGACCCACTCCAGATACTAGAATAAATAAAGCAACTACAACACCCATATATCCATCTAAATTAAATCCAGTCAAATAAGTTACAATAGTGGCAATTAGCACAGCAGATGTTGAAAGAATATCATTTCTGCTATCAATAGATGTTGCAATAAGAGTTGTAGATTTTATTCTTTTCCCTATTTTTCGGTAAAACATACTTTGCCAAAACTTTATCATAATAGAAACAACTAAAACAAATACAGATATTATGCTGAACTTAGTCGCTTGCGGATTAATTATCTTACTGATAGAGTTTATAATAAGCTGTAATCCTAAAACTAATATGATAAAGGATACAATCAATCCAGAAACGTATTCCATACGCTTATGCCCATAAGGATGATTTTCATCTGCTGGTTTACCAGAAATTTTAAAGCCAATCAATGTAATAATTGAAGATCCAGAGTCTGACAGGTTATTAATAGCATCTGCAGTGATGGAAATACTGTTAAAAACTATTCCAGCAATAATCTTAATTAGAAATAGCAATAAATTAGATGCAATACCTGCAATGCTAGCAAATTTACCATAACTTTCACGTACTCTAAAATTAGAAGTATTTTGGTAGTCTTTAATGAATAATTTAATTAATAAATTTGTCAAAACTACACCCCTATTCTTCCAAAAGTGTGATATAGATATTTTTCTATTAAGATATAGACTTCATCTGCCCATATCATATAATCCTACTTTTAATATGTGCATATACTCTTCAAACTCTTTCATGATTTTATCTGCATTATTTATCATTTCTTTTTCTCTACCTTTATAATCTTTAATATATTTATTTGAAATTCCATCTAGTGAAATGAATAATAATTCTATGGCTTTTTTTTCATCTATATCATTTCTTAATTTAGAAGTATCGAATTTTTGCGCTAATAATTTAAAATTATCGTTGTAAAGCTGAAAATATCTTTTTTTTATATCCTCTTCGATTTCTTCTGGCGGAGATAAGAATGCATTTACAGTAAATTCGTACATTGCAGGAGCTTGTGTAAATGCTTTTATCTTAATAAAGCTTATATCTCTTATCATATCAAATATATCCCCACTATCCATCATTTCCATTTGCTCTGCTAATATATCACTAAAACATTTCACAACATAGTCAACAATATATAGATATAGGTTCTTTTTATTTTTAAAATAATGAAAAAGAATTCCTTTTGATATTCCTGCTTTTTTAGTTATTTCATTTGTAGAGCCTTTTCTATATCCATGTTCCGCGAATTCTTCTATGCAAACATCAATTATTCTTTTTTTCTTTTCCTCCGGTAGATTCTCAAAACTTTCAAACAAATCAATACACCTTCCATAATGTACTTTAACTAAAATTTAACCTGTACTCCTTCTTTTATTTCTACGTCTGGATTTAATATTACTATATCATCTTCTTTTAATCCAGAAACTATCTCTATCATATCTTCTCCTTCTATACCAGTTTCCACTTTTCTTAAGGCTGCTTTGCTTCCATCTACAACATAAACATATTTCCCATCTTCGTAATCAAATATTGCACTATCAGGAACTGCAATTATACTTTTCTTATCATGTGTTACTATTTTTACATTCACGTCATAACCTACCTTAAGAACATCTGTGTTTCCACTTAATTCTATTTCAATTTTAACTCTTTTTTGTTCAATCCCTAACTCAGATATTTTGCTAAAAGCTTTAGGATGTATTCTTGTCACTATTCCTGTAATGCTCTCAATATCTAAATCATCACTATATACTAAAACCTGTGCCCCGTCTTTTACATCACCTACTTCACTAATCAAAACATCAGCCTCTAGATATAAGTCTTTATCATTTCCAATCTCTATGACTGGAATACCTGGCTGTAGGTAAGACCCCTCTTTTACATACGTTTCTAGAATCACTCCATCAATAGGTGCTTCAATTAGTGCATTTCCCTTACTTTTATTTAATATGTCAATTTGATAATCCAGTTCAGATAGTTGAGCCTCAAATTGTTTTTTTATATTTTCAGATGGTCCTTTTTTTATACTTGCAAGCTCATTATTAGCAATTTCTAATGCTTCCTGCTGAAGTTTAAGGTTATTTAGAGCATTTTGATAATTGTCTTGACTTATAGCCCCCTCTTTAACTAGTTTTTCAGCTTTTTCAACATCTATTTTTGCATTTTCAGCTAAAATTTCTATACTTCTAACATTGGCTTCTGCATTATTAATTATCTCCTGTGTAGGAAGTTTCGTAGCCTCTTTATATAAAGCTAAGAGTGCATCTTTCTTAGCCTGTATACTTTTTATCTGAAGTTCTGCTTCCTCAGCATTTATAACTGCAATTATGTCTCCTTTTTTCATAGTCTTTCCTGCACTAACATCTAATTTAACTACTTCTCCAGCACTTTTTGAATATACAATTCTCTGATTTTTTGCTTTAACTGTTGCTATTTCATCTATAAATCTTTTTATATCATCGCTTTTCACTGTATATGATTCAGCAACTACAGCACTATTTCTCATTGCAACATAGGTCCCTACACCTATTACAGCTAATATTACTAAACCTATAATGAAATATTTCAATTTTTTCATCTAAAGACCCCCTTAAGAGATTCTATTTTTTAAAGCTTCAATAAAATCAAGTTTATTTATTTTCTTATAAGTAGCTAATTGGGCAATAGTCACAAAGGCTATGGTAAGAACTGCAGTAATTATATAATTAGACAACATTGGATTCATTTCAATAGTATATATTTCAGTACTAAACATAGTTTCTAATGAAGATGTCATAGATTGACCCAATGGTATTCCTAGTATGATTCCAAAAACAGTCATAACTGCATTTTCTTTAGTCACAATTTTGAAAATTTCATTCTTTGAAAATCCCATGATCCTTAGCGATGAGAACTCTAGTCTTCTCTCAGCTATGTTCATAATTGTTGAATTATACACTATGGCAAATCCTAATATTCCTGCAAATATTAGCATTATGCCTATAGAAACTATCATCAATCCCATAAACTGTTCAAAGATTGATCTCATATCTTCTAATGATTGTATAGACGATATATTTTTTACATCCTCAAGCTTTCCTTTTACATCATCATTAGAATCTATATAAACTCCTGTAATAATATTTTTGTCTAGAAGTTTACTGCTCATAGTTTCAATATTCATATATCCATTTATTCCTAGCGATTGCTTTATGATATCCTTTACTTCAACATAGATGTCAGCTTTATTTGGAATAAATGTCTTTATTTTTATTTTATCACCTTTTTCTACTCCCATAAATCGTGCTAAACCTTCTGAAAGCACAATCCCTTCACTAGGTAGGCTTATGCTTTGTTCGTTTATGTCTTTAAATCCGTAAAATTCTGTATCTCTATTCACACCAATAATATTAGCTACCATATTGCTATTTCCATATACTAATTCAAATGGAAATTCTATTTTAGGTTCAATTTTTTCTACGTCTATTATGTGTTTAATATCATTTACTGTATTAATACTTAATGGCCTACTAAAGTTAATATTATAATCCATTTTTTGAAATTCTGAATAATGTCCATCAAATATATCAGTCATGGCAGAATTTAATATAAATGGCATAAATGTAACTGCAAATGTCATTGCAATTCCAAAAGTAATAAACAAAAACCTTTTTTTATTTCTAAGTATATTTCTTAGTACCATTTTCCAGCTAAAGGACAACCTTTTCCATAAAATATCCACTTTATCTAAGAAAATTCTTCCACCTTGCTTTGGTGGCTCTGGTCTCATTGATTCGGCAGGTAATATTTTGAGAACCTTTCTTGCTCCCCATATTCCTGATAATGTACAAAAAATAATTGAAAGTAAAATCGCTGAAAATACATATCCATAATACAACTTGAACTTAAGCATAGGTATATTAAAATATGTTGTATACAGTTTTGCCATATTACCAGATAAAAAAATGCCTAGAGCAACTCCAAATAGCGATCCAATAAGCCCTATTATAATACTGAACTTGGTATAATGCATTAGTATATTTGTATTTCTATATCCAAGTGCTTTAAGAACTCCTATTGACATTCTATCGTTTCGTATCATCCTCGATAGCATAGCTGCAATTATGACCGCTGCTACCCCTAGAAATATTATTGGAACAGTACTTGACATCTGCTTTACTCCCTTTATTTCTTCAGATACCATTCTATTACTTAATTGTTCTTCACGAGTATATATTCTTTTAACACCATATTGTTTTAATTCTTTCTCTACATGATTCTTTATTCTATCTACATACTCTTTATCTTTTACTGTAATCAAAATCTCATTATAGCTGTCTTTAAATCCAAAGTTTTGTCTTGCAAATTCCTGTGAAACAAATATAACTCCGAATTTATCTGGCATAGGTAATAAACTTTGTTCATCCTCCATTAGGTACACATATTCAGGGCTCGCTGATATTGCACTAACTCTCATATCAAAAGTTCTTCCCTCTATATAAGGCTTTATAGTATCATTAACTTTTATGTTTCTAGAATTAGCAAATTGTTCAATTACTATAGCTTCCTTATTTTTATCTTCAATCTCATTTCCATCTACAATATATAATTTATTAATAATACTGTTGTCTGATATTGAAACAATCCTTGTCTTAACCTTTTCATCAGCATTTTCAGTCTTCATTTGTATATCAAAGACAACTCTTCCCTCTACTTCCTTGACCCCTTTAATTCTCTTAACTTTATCTAATGCAGATTCAGGAATTCTAGAAGACTGAACAAATATGTCTGCAAAATTAGTTTCATCATAATAGTAATTTAAAGTATCTTCAAGATTTACTATAGCAGTACTCAGCGCTGTATAAATAGTAAGACCAACTATTACAAGTACTGTTATAGCTATAAACTGACCTTTTGAATTTTTAATAAGTCTTAAGAGTCTCAAATCTAGCCTCTTCATTACCATACAATCCTTTCAGGTTCAATTGGGTTTGGATTTATACTATTTTCAATAATCCTTCCACTTCTCATTTTAATTACTCGATCCCCCATATTAGCAATAGGAGAGTTATGAGTGATTATGATTACTGTTTTGCTATACTGTTTATTTATCTTGTTTAATAATGATAATATTGAAATCCCTGTTTGAAAGTCTAGAGCTCCAGTAGGCTCATCGCATAAAAGTAATAGTGGATTCTTAGCTACAGCTCTAGCTATAGCTACTCTTTGCTGCTCCCCACCGCTCATTTGTGAAGGAAAGTGCTCTTTCCTATCATCTAGTCCTACATTCGCTAGGATTTCATCAATATTTAATGGTTCTTTACATATTTCAGTAGCTAGCTCTACATTTTCTTTAGCTGTTAGGTTAGCCATAAGATTATAAAACTGAAACACAAAGCCAACTTTATCTCTTCGATAAATAGTTAACTCCTTGTCGTTATAGCCAGTAATGTTTTGATTTTTCAGTAAAACTTCTCCATTCGTTGGTTTATCCATACCACCTAGTATGTTAAGTAAAGTGCTTTTACCCGAACCACTAGGACCTAGTATTACTACAAATTCTCCTTCGTTAATTTCAAATGAAACTTCTTGTAATGCTTTTACTGTTACTTCCCCCATTTGGTATTCCTTTGACAGATTTTTTACCTTCATTAAAACATTAGTATCCATCTTTTCACCTCAAGTCTATGCTTGTTTGACCACTCAGTCAACTTAATAATATTTTACCATTTGTTGACCATGTAGTCAATATGTACCTAAAGAAAAAAATATCCACAGTCTAGACAAACAACTTTATATGCTATTGCTTATTTCTGAATGTAAATATTAAAATAAATTTAGAGGATGGACTTATAAAACCTATTCTATATCAATCTTCAATACTATTGTCCCTACTGTGAAAGGACAGTTGATAAAAGTGAAGTTACTGTAAAAGCCGGAAAGGATTATCCACTTTAATCCTTCCAGGCTTTTGATATTTTAACTGTGTGCAAATTATCTCTATAAAGCCTTCACTCTCTCTTAGTTTCTTCATATTCATCAAATTTTTAATGCAAATCTACCTTTTTCTAAACACCTATTGGCATTTCTTAGCTTGACTTCTTGCATATAGTATACCTTTAGATAAATAGGTTGATTCTTTATGAATGAATACAGAGAATTTTAAATACAGTTATCAAACTCATAACCAAATAAATGATTTAAATGCATATTAAATGTTCGTCCCCATACTGCAATTTTCTCATCTGTTTCTGTCAAATGCTCAAATGTATTTACTCTGGAAAAGTCCATTATTTTAGAAGCATTAGTACTTAATCCTAATTTTAGACCTTTATTTGCCATATAGTTAATAATCTCAGGTAAATTTGGATTTAAGAATGATTCATACCAGCTAAATAATCCAACCCAAGCATCTTGAGTAATTATCTCTTTTTTAGTAGGTGAACAAAAATTCTTTCAAACTCTTCTACACTCATAAGATATTTTTCTTTTATTTTATTAATTCCTTTCCTATTTCCTTGACCTGTCAAACAATAGGGGCATCTTGCATTGCAATAATTTAATATATCAATATACACATCAGTATACACAGTACTCACTCTCCCTTAGTAAAAGCATTTATTTAAAAATAGCATTCTTACTTTAATTGTCAAATAGAAAAATCATATTAATATTGAATTTGAACTCTAAGTTTAGCATCTAGGTTTGAAAGAGACTCGTCCATCAAAAATACTTGAGGTGACCTTACAATAGCCCTCCCCAATGCTACTCTCTGCCTTTGTCCACCTGAAAGTTGCTTAGGCTTTCTAAGTAGAAGGTCATCCATTTTCAATACTTTTTCAGTCTCTAAAACCCTTTTCTCGATATCTTCTTTCTTCACTTTCCTAAGCTTTAGACCAAAAGCCATGTTTTTATAAACAGTCATATGTGGATATAATGCATAGTTCTGAAATACCATAGATATATCTCTAAACTCGTATTCCTTACAGCATGAAACTTGTTCTCATATATTTTTTCTGCATTTTTCAATATCACATTCGCCATTTATAATCACTTCTATTCTTTAATGCTTCCAACAGTAAGACCTTCAATGAAATATTTTTGAACTGATATAAAAGCAATAGAACAGGTACTACCATAATTACACTTGTAACCGTTAGGAGTCCAAAGTCCAACCTATGATACCCTATCAAAGTCTGTAAACCTACTGCAATAGTCCTATTCCCATTACTAGTTATAAGAGTATTTGCAAAGAAATATTCGCTCCATCCAAGTATAAATGAATATATGCCTACTGTAGTAATTGCAGGTAAAGACACTGGTAAAATAACTTTAATTAAGCACTTAAAATAGCTGCAACCATCTATTAATGCTGCCTCTATTAACTCCTTTGGTATAGATTCAAAATAAGCCTTTAACATCCATATTTCAAAGGGAACTGAAAAAGATAGATGTGTAAGTACTAGCCCAAATTTCTGATCAATTAAACCCATTTGATAACAGAGTATAAACAGTAGTATTACCAAAAGAATTGATGGAAACATATAGGTAAATAATATTGTTCTTACGACTATCTTTTTCCCTGGGCACTTCATCCATACTATTGCACAAGCAGCTAGAGATGAAATGTTCATACTACAAATGGCTGTAAAGCTTGCTACAATTGTACTGTTCTTTAAATATGCAGTAAATTCCCTTGCACTAAATAGATTGATATAATTCTTCAATGTAAAGTTTTGTGGTATGAGCTTTGATGTAGTTGTGATGATCTCCTCTGAAGGTTTAAATGAAGTAAGTATGGTTACAGGCATCGGAAAAAACAAGATCAAAGAAAGACAATTCCCATATTATTTGCAAAATAGTCACTATAAGAAATGTTGGTTTTTGTGCAGGAATAGTGATATATCTAAATAGTTGGAAACGATTAGCCCCATCTATTTTACCAGCTTCATACAGACCTTTATCAATAGATTGAAGACTAGCTAAAAATACCATCATGACAAAAGGGTAACTACACTAAATCATAGGTATTAGAATACCTACCCATGCCAATTTAGTATCAGCAAGTATGTTTACTGGGTGAAATATAATATTGTATTTAACAAGGATATAGTTTATATATCCATAGAAGGCAAAACCCATGGTATAAATAATATACCTCTAAAAAAGATATAAACTTCTCTTTTGTCATAAATATTATCTATTTTCTTCTTCTGGATATTTGGCATCTTTAAATACGAAGAATCCACCTGTTCCTGACCAACTTCCTGAATTTCCTCATGGTCCTTCAGGCTGCTTTGCAAATCCAATGTTTTGATAATCATTTGGAAACATTTCTTCTAATAATGTTCCAAATCCGCCCCAAGTTGCAGCCATAACTACTTTTCCAAGTCCTACAGCATTAGCTGGGCCACCATGCTCCCAGTTAACAGCACTTTGTGGAACTACCTTATATTCATTTACCAAAGCATTTATATATTCAAGTGCTTTTTGGTTTTCAGGACTATTCAACACCAAGTTTACATTTTCATCAAGCATTTTTCACCAGCAGCCTTCATGGAGTCTGTGATGATTTGACATGATTGATAGTCATCGCCTATGAATATTCCTAAACCATAAGTATCATCTTTAGTTGTTGCTTTTGCAATTTCAATTAATTCGTCCCAAGTCTTAGGTGGTTCATCATATCCTATATCTGCAGTGTCTCCAGATTCAAGCATTTACTCCTATTTTGTATAAACATTGTCCCAACTCTCAATAGTTAAATTAATCTTGATATTTGGGTTTTCTTTTTCAAATTCAGCAATATGCTTTTTCCAGAAAGTATCCTCTTTGTTAGAATCATACCCGCATGGCGGATAAGAAAAATTGACTGTAAGTATTTCCTCTCCTTTTACATCAGAATTTTCTGCATCTTCCACATCTTTAGGTTGACATCCAACCAACAATAGATTTAAAACAAATACTAAAATTAATATAAAAATTTATATAGCATTTTTCTATAGTAAAAATATGTTTTCACTCTTATCAGGAAAATAGCAGAAACTACAATTCACATAAATGTTAGACAGGGTAATTTAAGTCATTGAGAAGAAAAAATAACTATGATATAATAATATCGTATTACGATATCGTATTTTGATAGTTATTTTATATAGCAGAGGTGAATCAAATGCAAAATCAAATCTTAAGGAAATTCTTTCTAGGTTTTATTCAAATCCACATACTTTATCATGCAAAAAAAGAACCCTTCTATGGTGTCTGGATGATTGAAGAACTTGGAGAGCATGGATATGATATGAGTCCAGGAACATTATATCCCTTACTTCACAGTATGGAATCAAAGAAGCTATTAGATAAAGAAGAAAAAACTGTAGATGGAAAAATTAGAAAGTACTACAAAATAACTAAATTTGGAATGGAAGTTTTAGAAGAAGCTCGAAAAAAAGCATATGAACTATTTAAAGAAATTAAAGATTAATGAAAGGAGAGTATTTTTATGTTTACGCTCAAGGAAGTGAAATACAAAAACATTCTTTATATAAAAAATCTTAATATCAAAAAACATAAAGTTACTTGTATTGTGGGAGAAAGTGGAAGTGGAAAAACCACATTATTAATGCTATTAAATAAACTAATAAGCTGTGATAGCGGAGAAATATTTTATAATGATAATTTTTTAAGCCATATTAATTCTGTAGAATTAAGAAGAAATGTAGTTATGCTTCCACAATCTCCCGCTATCTTTAGTGGTAGCATAAAAGATAATCTACTAATAGGACTTAAATTTTCCGAAAGACCAATGCCTTCAAATAACGAACTCTTGGAAGTATTAAAATTGGTGAAGTTAAATAAAGATTTGAATCTAGATGCAGAAAAGCTATCTGGCGGAGAAAAGCAAAGGGTAGCTCTAGGTAGAGTAATTCTTATGAAGCCTGAAGTTCTATTATTAGACGAGCCTTCTTCTGCTCTAGATGAAGATACAGAAAATATGATTATTGAGGCATTAGTAAATTATACGAAAGAAAATAACAAGACTCTCATTATGGTTACTCATTCTAAAAAAGTGGCAAGTCAATTCTCTGATGAAATTATTGAAATTAAAAAAGATTTATTAATAAATCAGGAGGAGGTATAAACTATGGACGGTGTAATTGATCTTAAGCTATGGCAAATGGTGTCTGCCTATATTTTTGTAGTTATCCTTTTGTTTATTGTAAAAGCTAGGGGTATCTCTAGAGAAAAAGAAATACTTATTTCTTCCATAAGAATGACAATACAGCTTATATTAACAGGATATATCCTTATTTATCTTTTTAACAATTCAAATCCACTATATACAATTATTGTAATAGCCATAATGGAGATATTCGCCATTTACAATATTTTTAAAAGATCAAAAACAAAACTTTCAAAATCTCTTAAAAGAATTATTGCCATTTCTATGATATTTGGAACTTTATCAAGCCTAATTTATTTCTTACTTGTTGTAGTTAATATTTCACCTTGGTATGATCCTAGGTATTTCATCCCCATTGCGGGTATGTTAATTGGCAATTCAATGACTGGAATTTCACTTGGTGTAACAAGGCTTGTAGATGGAATGACTTCTCAAAGGTATCTTGTTGAATCAGCATTAATGCTTGGAGCAAGCCCTAAAATAGCTGTAAAAGAAATTGTAGATAATGCATTTGACTCTGCAATCCTTCCCACAATCAACTCAATGGTAGGAATGGGAATCGTATTTTTGCCTGGAATGATGACAGGGCAGATACTATCTGGTACTTCTCCTGTAACTGCTATTGAGTACCAAATTACAATCATGCTTGGTATTCTTGGAAGTGTAGCATTGACTGTAATATTATTTGTCCAGTTAGGATACAAAACTTTCTTCAATGATGAAAGTCAATTAATTATTAGTGATCGTTAAGAATTTTATTATTAAGCTTAACTAATCTTATATATCTAGTAAAATTCATTTATATAAACAAAACATATTCAAAAATTAAATTTTTGTCTAAATTATTGAAGCATATCCACTTTATAGTTTTATTTTCCATAAAAATGATATAGTTATAAATATAAGATTATTATTTTCTAATAGCATTTTGAAAGTGGGTGAAAATATGGATAACAAAAAAGCATTAGATATTTTAGAAAATTTGAAAAAAGTTATCATGGGCAAGGATGATGTTCTAGAAAAAGTTTTAATTTCTTTACTTGCAAGAGGCCATCTTTTAATAGAAGATGTGCCAGGAGTTGGAAAAACAACTCTTGTTAAAGCCCTTGCTAAAAGCTTAGACTTATCTTATAAAAGAGTTCAGTTTACACCTGACTTGATGCCTTCTGATATTATAGGAATTAGTGTCTATGACAAAAACACTGGCACATTTTCCTTTAAGAAAGGGGCCATTTTCAATCAAATATTTTTAGCTGATGAAATCAACAGAACATCTCCCAAAACCCAGTCTAGTTTATTGCAGGCCATGGAAGAAGGAGAAGTCTCCACTGAAGAAGGCCACTATGTTTTGGAAAAACCATTTATGGTACTGGCAACTCAAAACCCACTAGAATATCAGGGCACTTTCCCTCTGCCAGAAGCACAATTAGATAGATTTTTAATGCGTTTATCACTTGGATATCCAGCAAAATCATATGAAGTACAAATACTCCAGAATTATCAGTCCATAAAAAAACTCAATCTCATTGAAGCTGTTGTAACACAGAAGGATATATTGGAGATGCAATTAATGGTAGATAATTTAACAGTTCACCATGACATCATAGATTATATTGTCAATATTTCTAATGCAACTCGCGAATATAAGGATTTACAACTTGGTGCTAGTCCAAGAGCCTCAATTGATTTATTAAAAGCTGCAAAGGCAAAAGCATTTTTAGCAGGACGAGATTATGTCATTCCAGATGATGTGAAAGAAATAGTAACACCTGTATTAGGGCATAGACTAATCCTTTCACCAGAAGCTAGAGTCGAAAGAAAGAGTATTGAAAAGATACTAAAAGGAGTCCTTAATCGTGTGTTTTTACCGGTGATTGTAAATGAATAGATTAAAAGTTGCCTCATTATTGCTCTTTTTAATATTGCTTTCTTTTGCTCTATTAGTTGGCGGTACTATGCCTTATTTTTTATTCTATATATTCTTATTAACCTTTTTCATTCCATTAATTCACAGTTTAATTACACTTATAGGTCTGAAAGGTTATGTTAGGATTCCAAGTCAATCTCTATTTTCTGGTGAAAGTATTAATATAGAATATCAAGTGGAAAATAAGAGCTTTTTTCGCATACCATATTTAGAGATTAATAGCAACATTACAAAAAATCTTTCAGGAATAGAATCACCCAAAGTGACCTTGGTACTTGAAAAGAAACAGTCTTTCATTCACAAAGAAACTGTCCTTCTAAAAAGAAGAGGTTATTACAAACTTGGAGAAATAGAAGCAACTATTAAAGATGTATTTGGATTTTACTCTTTTAAAAAAAGAATTTCAAGCAATACTTCTCTCTTAGTCTACCCAGAAATCATTAATCTTTCTACCTTCAAAATAACTACTAGCCATCAAACTGGAGAGGCCCTAGTGCAAAATTCAGTTTTTCAAGATAAAAGCAGGATTTCTTCTTTAAGAGAATATAGAGAAGGTGACTCTGTTAAAGCTATTCATTGGAAACTATCAGCGAAAAAAGATATACCTATAGTTAAAGACTATGAAACCCGTGGGGATACCTATGCTACCATATTTATTGATAATTATGCAAAGTCTTTCAAGGATGACATAGACCGTCGTCTCGAAGATAAGGCAGCAACTGCTACTCTTAGTATAGTAAATTACTGTTTAAGCCAAAACATAGAAGTTTGTTTAGAAACTCAAAACCATAAAAGCTTTGTTAAAATACAAGGTCAACAAAAATCTGATCTTAAACCTTTTCTAGAAGCTTTAGCTAGATTTAGGGGTAATGGTTCTCTTGTATTTAATTCCTTTCTCATGTCTAGGATTGAAACTCTAAAAAGAAGCTCAACAGTTATAATTATAACTCCAAACTTTGATAAAGAAATAGGCGCACTAGGTATTCAGCTAAAAATGAAAAATTTCAATCCACTATTTATTGTAATTACCGATATAGATAATAATAAAGGATTTGTTGACCAGATAGTCGAGGAAATGTTAAATCAGGAAGGTATACCTATATATATACTGAATCATAACACCAGTATCAAAGAAGCATTGGAGGTTTATGATGGATAATTTATTAGGTAAAAAGCAAAAACTAATATCTAACATTATTTATGCTTCTTTAGTATTTAGCCTAGTGTACATTTTGGGTTTGGGAATTGGGCTAAAATTAAATATCATACTACAAATACTAATAGTTTTTCTCGGAAGTGCCATAGTTAAGTTTTTCCTCCTAAATCCACTTATTCTATATGCTATTTTAGCC
>NZ_JAWRHZ010000063.1:0-2567 GCF_040308045.1 Proteiniborus sp. | reverse complement strand
TTAGAACAAACCAACTATAGTGCCATCTGGAAGTATATCCATCTTGTTTGCTGCTGGTACTTTTGGTAATCCTGGCATTGTCATTACTTCTCCTGTAAGGGCTACTATAAATCCTGCTCCTGCTGATAATCTTAATTCTCTTACTGTTATTGTAAATCCTGTTGGTCTTCCTAGTAGTGTTGCATCATCTGATAGGGAGTATTGTGTTTTTGCCATACATATTGGCATTTTGTCTAGCCCTAGTCCTTCTAGTGTCTTAATCATTTTTTCTGCGCCTTTTGTGAATGTTACTCCGTCTGCTCCGTATACTTCTTTTGCTATCTTTGTTATCTTTTCTTTTATTGATTGTTCTACTTCGTATAGTGGTTTGAAGTTTGATTCTTTGGTTTCTACTACTTCTATTACTTTCTTTGCTAGCTCTATTCCGCCTTCTCCTCCTGCTGCCCATACGTCTGATATTGCTACTTCTGCTCCTGATGCTTTTACTTTTTCGAATACTAGGTTTACTTCTGCTTCTGTGTCTGTTGGAAATTTGTTTATTGCTACTATTGATGGTACTCCGAATTTTGCTACGTTTTCTATGTGCTTTTCTAGGTTTTCTAGTCCTTTTTCTAGGGCTTCTAGGTTTTCTGTGCCTAGGTCTGCTTTTGCTACTCCTCCATGCATTTTTAAGGCTCTTACTGTTGCTACTATTACTGCTGCATCTGGTTTTAAGCCTGCAAATCTACATTTTATATCAAAGAATTTTTCTGCTCCTAGGTCTGCTCCGAATCCTGCTTCTGTTACTGCGTAATCTCCTAGTTTTAGTGCCATCTTTGTTGCTAGTATACTGTTACATCCGTGTGCTATGTTTGCAAATGGTCCTCCGTGGATTAGTGCTGGTGTGTTTTCTAGTGTTTGTACTAGGTTTGGTTTTATTGCATCTTTTAGTATTAGGGCTAGTGCTCCTGTTGCTTCTAAGTCTTTTGTTCTTACTGGATTTCCTTCCATGTTGTATGCTACTACCATGTTGCCTAGTCTTTCTTTTAGGTCTTCTAGGTTGTTTGCTAAGCATAGTATTGCCATTATTTCTGATGCTACTGTTATGTCAAATCCATCTTGTCTTGGTACTCCGTCTGCTTTTGAGCCTAGTCCTACTACTATATTTCTTAATGCACGGTCATTCATGTCTACTACTCTTTTCCATGCTATTCTTCTTGTGTCTATGTTTAGTGCGTTTCCTTGATGTATATGGTTGTCTAGTAATGCTGCTAGTAAGCTGTGTGCTGATGTGATTGCATGGAAGTCTCCTGTAAAGTGAAGATTTATGTCTTCCATTGGTACTACTTGTGCGTATCCTCCACCTGCTGCTCCACCTTTTACTCCAAATGATGGTCCTAGTGATGGTTCTCTTAGGGCTGTTATTGTCTTTTTACCTAGCTTGTTTAGTCCCATACTTAGACCTATGTTTGTTGTTGTCTTTCCTTCTCCTGCTGGTGTTGGATTTATTGCTGTTACTAGTATTAATTTTCCGTCTGGCTTGTCTTTTAATCTGTCGAATACGTCTAGTGATACTTTTGCTTTGTATTTTCCGTATAACTCTAACTCATCATCTAGTATTCCTATTTGTTCTGCTACTTCTGATATTGGCTTCATTTTAGCTTCTTGCGCTATTTGTACGTCTGTTTTCACTTTGCTTTCTCCTCCTCAGGTTTAATTTTATATTTCTACCCTATGGCTAAATAATTCTTAGCTTAATCCATTAAGTGTGTTTCTAATATTTGACTTCTTCTAAATCCTTCTAATCCTAAGTAATATTCTAGTGAGTTTATTAGATATTCCATTTTAACTGGTCCTACTAGTTCTGAGCCTGTTACTGGTATTCCGTATCTTGCTGCTTCTTGTTTTACTAATTCAAATACTCTATATATTGGAGTGTTTACACAGTCAAACATGTTTACTGATACTACTACTCCTTCTCTTTCTGGGAATTTGATTCCTACTGCTCTTGTTGTTGAGAATCCACCACTTGGTCCTCTTACTGCCTTTGCTATTTTCTTTGCTATTTCTAGGTTTTCTGTTGCTAAGAATACGTTATATGCTGTTAGCCCTTCTGCTTCTGCACTTACTATTGTTGCTCCTGCTGTAGAGCTCAGTAAGCCATCTTTGCTTAGATCTGGTTTTCTTGATTCGTATTCTGCTTTTCTTGATGCATCATCTTTTGCTTCTAATAATAGGGCTTTTAGTCCTTCATATTGTCCTTTTCTTATGAATGCTAATGCTCTTCTTTCTTCTGTTCTTGCGTTTTCTGCTGCAAAGAATATTGGTACTCCTGTTTTTTCATGTAATTCTTGACCTATTTCTTTTGCTAGCTTTACGCATTCTTCTACTGTTATGTTTTTAAATGGGAATAGAGGTATTGTGTCTTGTGCACCTATTCTTGGATGTGTACCTTTTTGTTCTTCCATGTTGATTAGCTCTATGGATTTTGCAGCCATGTTAAGAAGTGCTTTCTTAAGTGGTGCTGGCTCTCCTATTATTGTAACTACTGTTCTGTTAAAGTCATGCTCTGGCTCGTAGCTTACAAG
>NZ_JAWRHZ010000062.1:0-13611 GCF_040308045.1 Proteiniborus sp. | reverse complement strand
ATGCTATTTTAGCCGCTAGTTTATTGAGTGCTATTTTAGTACATCGTTTCATCACACCGATCCTTTTTACTTTAGGAGATAGAGTCTTTTATTTATTTGAAAATATAATAGGCAATCTACAGGGTAAAGAAAATATAGCATCAGATAATATATTGCTGTTCTGGGGTATACTTATAATTTTAGTATCTTTCTTCACTGCTTTTATTCTATTTAAGGGTAAGAATATTTATTTGTTGCTTCCTGTTTATATAGGGTTATTCCTTTTCTATTGGTATAATTTCTATGATAAAGCATATTGGATGATTTCTATATTTTTACTAGTCTTTTTTGTCCTCATGGGATTAAATAAGTATTTTGATAAAAGAATGCAAGCTGAAAGCTCTTCAAACTATGATTTTGAAAAACTTTATACTCCATGGCTCAAAACAATATTTTGGTATAGTTTCTTAATTATTTTCATAGCAATATTATTACCCAAAAGCGACAGTTTCCTTCATTGGCCCTGGCTACAGCAGAAAATATATAATACTTTTCCAAATGTTGAAAACTTACGTTCCGCTAATGATCATGGTAGAAAGTCTGGTGAAGCTACTTTATTTGATTTTTCGATTACAGGTTATCAGGAAGATAATTCGAGATTAGGAGGTCCAGTAAGGTTAAGTGACAAAAAAATCATGACAGTACAAACTGATAGTGGTAATTATCTCAGAGGAAATGTAAAACACACATATACTGGATACTCTTGGGAATCCATAACTGAACCTTCAAAAAAATATGAACTAAGACAAGATTTCAGCAATCTTTCACTAAAAGAAAAGAAATATTATTACAATCAAACATACATTACTATTACAAACCACGCTTTTGCTTCAACAACTCTTTTTAGTCCCTATAAAGCCACAGAAGTAAGTTTTAAAGGTAACCATAAATTAATAGTAAACAGAGATGATGCATTAATTTTTCCCAACGGAATTTTTGATGGAGAAAGTTATACTGTCCAAGTACAAAAACCTCTCCCATATAAAATTCTTTTATCACTGGGACTAGAGCAAAACAAGAAAAGCATAGATGATTTGGAAATTTACTTGCAAATCCCTACAGATAAAATAACTGAAAGGACAAAAACACTAGTAGAAGAAATAGTTAAGAATAAAAATAGCGATTTTCAAAAAGCTGTTGCAATTGAAAACTATCTTAGAAATAATTATAGATATAATTTAGATGTAAATGGAGTACCAGATAACAAGGACTTTATCGACTATTTCCTATTTGATATACAAGAGGGATATTGCACCTATTATGCTACCTCCATGTCTATAATGCTACGGTTAGCAGGAATCCCAAGTAGATACATAGAAGGATATCTAGCTCAAGACCAAGAAGAACCTGGGATATATGTAGTTAGGCACAAAGATGCTCATGCATGGGTAGAAGCTTTTATAGAACCTGTTGGCTGGATGTCATTTGAACCTACACCTGCTTATCCTATACAACATGAATTAGATGATTATATAGTGAATGAAACAAATGAAAAAATATATCTAGGTGAATCTAACTGGAATAGAGAAAGATCAAGAATTGACTTTGAAGATGATATTGATGAAGGAGGCTATAATGGCATAGATGATGAAAAAAGCTCAAACTATTACAATCCAAATAAAAGTATGTCTATCAAGTTACCTAAAATTGTTTTAGACATGTTAGTAACAATTTTAATATCAATTATCCCTATAAGATTTTTGATTGGATTATCAATGCATAAATATGAAGAAACTAAAGCTAAAAAGCTGTCAAATAATAAAAGGATTATTTATCTATATAAAAGAATTATTAAAATTATGGAGTTTCTAGGCTGTCCTCAACAGTATGGAGAAACACACTATGAATATGCAAATCGAGTTGCATATAAATTTTATATACATAATGAAAAAGGAATAAAAGAGATTACAGAGATTTTTGTAAAAAGTAAATATGGAAACCTTACTACTTCAGATGATGATGTTTTGATTCTAGAAAGCTATAGAGAGACACTGGAAAAACGTCTTCGAAATCATTATGGTCCAATAGCTTATTACTATCGTAAGTATGTAAAGACAGAATATATGAGGTGTTGAACATAACACAAAAATCACTTCAAATCTTCTTGTGTTATGTTTCCCTAAGGAATTATGTTAAAAAATTGACTCACAAAAATACACAACTATAACTGCGCTCACAGCAACTGTTAATAGTCCTTTTTCATAATATGCTAAAATTAATGCTGTAACAGTGCCAATTATGGCAAAATATATATTAGAAGTAGAAAATAATATACTTGGAAAAGTCATTGCCCCTAGTACAGCAAAAGGTATATAAAATAGAAAAGATTTTAAAAATTTTGATTTTATTTTCCTTCTAAAAACTGCTATTGGAGCAGATCTTATAACATATGTTACGATAGCCATTAATAACACTGCAACTAATCTCTTACTCAATTTAGTCATCCTTTCTTGGAAAAAATACTGCTCCTATAGCTGCTGCTACAATAGTAGTGATTATAATACTCCATCCTTCTGATATTAATTTAATATATGGTATCAATTTTAAAGCAGAACTCATTAAGACTGCAGTAATTACAACTATTAAGGTAGCTTTAGATTTTTTTGTTGATGGAACAATAAGAGCTATAAACATTGCATATAATGCAATTCCCATTGAACTTTGCAATGCTTCAGGCAAAACTGAAGTTATTTTTGCCCCTAATGCAGTACCTAAAGCCCATCCGAAATAAGGGCAAACAGTTAGTCCCATCATATATGCAAAAGTAATCTCTTGTTTTTCTAAAGAAGCAACTGTAAAGATCTCATCTGTTATTCCAAATGCCATAATGCATCTCTTAAGTAGAGGCATTCCAGATGCAATTTTTTGAGAAAGAGATAAGGACATTAACATATAACGAATATTTATTACAAATGTAGCTACAGTGATTTCAAAAAGAGAAGCATCGGCTATAATCAAACCAGTTCCTACAAACTGTCCAGCAGAAGTAAGATTTGTTAATGATATTAAAATAGCCATCCAAACAGGTATTCCTCCATTGACTGCCATAAGCCCAAATGTAAAAGAAACTGGAATATATCCTAATGTAATGGGAATTCCCTGACTTACTCCTCTTATAAACTCATTGATGCTTCTTTTTCTTTCAACGATTATTCGGTTATTTGCTGTACTATATAAATTATTCACAACTGCACCTTCTTATGTATTAATCTCAATGTCACAAATCCTATTTTAGCAAATATAATATAAAAAGGACAGTTATTTTAACAAAATGCCTCAAAGTTCTCTTGTTTTCGTAATAATTTTCGATATATTTTGACAAACCCCTGTTTTTACCTAAGCTTATTGATTATAGAGCAGTAGACCCCCCTGCTCTTTGGATATCAACTTTATTCCTTTTTCAACGCTTGTAGAAACTTTATGTTAATTTTTCATTGAATAATGCAAAAACGCTAGCTCGTTTATCTTAATGAAATAGTATCTAAAGCTGCAGTTAGAAATATTATTAAATACAAAACAACTATACACCTATACCTGTTTAAATCTTACATACGTCTATCCATATTCCTTTTGTTACTTCACTTAAGTAATCTACATCTATTTTTAAACATGTATTAGGACTTCCAGCTGCTGGATAAACGTAATCAAAATCTTTTAAAGAAATATCTAAATAAATATCCAAAGGCTTAATAAGTCCAAAAGGACATACTCCACCCATTGGATGACCAGTTACCTTCTCTACTTCTTCCTGCTTAACAAATTTAACCTTTTCTTTAAAGTAATCTTTAAATTTCCTGTTGTCTATTTTCATATCTCCTTTTGCCACAATGAGTATATCTTTATACTTTAAGCTGATAGCCATAGTCTTAGCTATTCTTGCAGGTTCAACTCCAAGAGTATTTGCTGCTAATTCAACTGTAGCTGTACTTTTATCCATCTCTGTAATTTCTAAATCGAGTCCAGCTTTCTCTATATGATTTTTAACACTTTCAACAGTCATTTGATTACCTCCTTGTCATTAGTAATTTTACCATTTTTAAAAACCATAGCAATTACCTCCTGTGATATAAGCATTTACTTATATCTTCATTATACTATTTAAATAGATTTAATCCGAATTATTTAAAAATATAGTCACGCATAAATAAATGTGTTACCATTAAGATAAGAGGAGGAGTGCTTATGGGAATTAAAATTATTACTGATAGCTGTTCTGACCTTCCGCAGGAAATCCTGGAAGAATATGATATTGGAGTTGTGCCACTTGAAATCCGATTTGATGATAAGATTTTTCTGGATGGAATTGAACTAATGAAAAACGAATTTTATAATATGATGAAAAAGCATAAAAAATTGCCCAAAACTGCTAGCCCATCCCCACAAAAGTTCATTAGTGAGTTTGATAAAACTGAAGATGATATCCTAATTATTACTATATCTTCAGGCCTTAGCAGTACATATAACAGCGCTTTAATTGCAAAAGAAATTTACGAAAAAAATAATAAGCATAAGAAAATTCATGTTGTAGACTCATTAAATGCATCTGTTGGTGAAGGTCTAATAGTATTAAAGGCTGCACAGATGGCATCAGATGACATAAATATTGATGAACTTGCAGATTATTTGAGAAAATGTGCCAAAGAAGGACATGTATTTTTCCTACTTGATACCCTTGAAAATATTATCAAAGGTGGAAGAATAGGAAAAGTAAGGGGCCAAATAGCATCACTTCTTTCAATTAAATTGATTATGAAATCAGATGGTAATGGTATTGTAGATTTAGCTGAAAAGGTTAGGGGTTCTAATAGAGCTTTTAGAAGGTTAATTGATATTGTAGGAGAAAAATGTACAAATCATGAAAACAGAATACTTGCAATAGCTCATGCAAACTGTTATGCTAAAGCCCAAGAATTTAAAGCCATAATTGAAGAGAAATATAAATTTAAGCAGATTATTGTATCAACTATTGGTGCTGCAATAGGTACTTACTCAGGTGAAGGTGGCATATTAATATCCTTTATATAAGGGTTCTGTTGAAAATTGTATTAATTTTCTATAACTTTAAAGCCTGTCTGTTCTATTATTAGAATCTGACAGGCTTAGGATACACATTAGACTCCTTCCTCATCAAAATTTGGAATAAAGCTTTCTAGCGCCGTCTCACCTTCCTGTATAAATCCATTTTCCACCCCTATTTCAATTGCATAATTGACTAACTCATTATATTCTTCTTCTGTAATTTTTCGATTAATCTCAGGATATTCTTCTACATAAGGTAGAGGTGTATATTGATTCATAATACTAATATATATTAGATCGCCATAAGTTTCATGGAGATATCTTATGATTTTCTTCGAATCTTCAAGATAACCTGGCAATGTCAGATGCCTAACTATTACACCCTTAATCATAATACCATTATTATCAAACCTAGGTTCACCTATCTGATGCACCATTTCCTTAATTGCTTCAGAAGCAAAGAAAAAATAATCCGAAGCATTTGAATATTTTTTTGCTAGCCTCTCATTCATATATTTGAAATCTGGAAGGTATACGTCAACATATCCATCAAGATGTTTCAAAGTATCTTTTTTTTCATAACCACTGCAATTATAGACTATGGGCAACTTAAGGCCTTCTTTTCTAGCGATTATTATTGCCTCTACAATCTGTGGGACATAGTGACTTGGTGTAACCAAGTTAATATTATTTGCTCCTTTATATTGAAGTTCAATAAAAATCTCTGCCAACCTATTTATTGTGATTTTCTTCCCTGCCAAGCCTTTTGCAACATTGCGATTTTGGCAATAAACGCAGCCCATTGAGCAGCCTGAAAAAAACACAGCTCCTGAGCCTTTTTCTGCTGAAATACAAGGCTCTTCCCACATATGAAGTGCTGCCCTAGCAACTACTAATTCGTCAGTTTGCCGGCAATAACCCTTTTGACCTTTGATACGATCAACATGACATTCTCTTGGGCACAACGTACAATCCTTCAATAAGTTTTTATCCATAATAGCCTCTCTATCAAATTTTGATTATCTTCATTTTTATTATATTTATGTCGAAGTTTTATGAGTATTTTTATATAATGTTTTAACAAAAATTTAAATACCTAAGATTTCTTTCTTATTTTACATTATAGTTTAAAGAAATACAAACAATAATACGGAAATATTAAATAGTTATCTAAGCCAAATTTATGAGATTTGGATTGATTTATCTTTTTCTTAAAAAATTATTTTTAAGTAAAAATAAAAGCTCTTTTCCGGCAAAATCATAACAATAATGTAACCAGAAAAGAGCATTTTTTATGCCGTATCACAAAAGAAGTACAAAAGAGGGAGATAAGAGAATGAGGGTTCTGACTAGTTTATTTAGTTCTCTTAAATACCAAAGCATAGTTACTCGCTGCACTTCCACCTACATTAAATGTTAAACCTATCTCTGCATCCTTAGCTTGTATTCCAATAGCTTTACCTAATAATTGCCTAGTAGCTAATACTGCCATAGACACTCCTGTTGCACCTACCGGATGCCCCTTAGCCTTTAAACCACCAGACAAGTTTACAGGTAATTTACCTTCAGGATATACTATACCTTCATCTAATGCACGATATCCCTCTCCATCTGGAGCAATTCCTAATGCTTCATAACTAAGAAGTTCATTTATAGTAAAGCAATCATGTACCTCAGCAAAATCCAAATCATCCAATGTAATACCAGCTTTTTTGAATGCTTTTTTAACTGCCAATTTGCCTGCTGTTAATTCATAGTTCGAACGTTTAAAGATGCTTAAGTAATCTGTAGTATGACTAAGTGCAGCTATTTCTACGACTTCATTTTTTATGCTTTTAGCTATTTCAGAGGTAGTCAATACAAGTGCTGCAGCTCCATCAGTAACTAAAGAACAGTCAAATAACCTTAGTGGGTCATATACTATAGGATTTTTTTCATCAGGTTTATTTAAGATTTCTTCAGCAGTAATTTTCAAAGGCATCTGTGCTAGAGGATTTTCAACAGCATTAGTATGATTTTTAGCTGATATTTTGGCTAATATTGCTCTTAATTTATCTAGTGAATAATTATAATGTTTCATGTATCCCTTTGCATACTCTGCAAATAAGCCTGGAAATGTAATGCCCTTTGAACCTTCATCAGGCCAGTATGAGCTCATAGCTAACACCTTTGTTACACCCTTAGTATCGAGATCATTCATTTTTTCAACACCAATTACCAATGCAATTTTAGAGTTCCCAGACTCTATCGCCTGCTTTGCACATTCTATTGCCGCTGAACCTGAAGCACAGGCATTTTCAACATGAGTAGCAGGGGTAAATCTTAAATCTTTATGAATATTCATTGTAAATGGTGCAATATGTTCTTGATTATTAAAACCACCACCGCTTAGATTACCAACCCATATGCTATCTATATCCTTAGCTTCAATACCTGCATCTTCAATTGCTCCTCTGCCTGATTCTATAATTAAATCATATAATGTTTTATTTAATCTCCCAAATTTAGTATGATGAGTCCCTAATATACTAATTCCCATTATTATTCCTCCTTTTATTTACTAAAGAACAACTCCTCCAGTAACCTCTAAAACAGCACCTGTTATAAAGCTAGCTTCATCTGAGGCAAGAAATGCATAAGCGTTTGCAATATCTTCAGGTTGACCAAGTCTTTTTAAAGGAGCTTTCTCTTTCATGAAATTTAATACCTTCTCAGGCATTTTTTCAGTCATTGGTGATAGAATGAACCCGGGTGCTACTGCATTTACTCTTATTCCTTTCGGACTTAATTCCTTACACCACGTCTTAGTCATTCCAATAACTCCAAATTTAGTTGCAGCATAATTAGTCTGTCCAAAGTTCCCATAAATGCCTACAACTGAAGAAGCATTAAGAATTACTCCATTTCCTTGTTCTAGCATAATTTTTGCTGCTTCCTTCCCACAATTATATGTGCCTTTTAGATTTACAGCTATAACCCTATCAAACTGATCTTCTTCCATTTTTATGAGTCTTGCATCAGCTGTTATACCTGCATTATTTACTAAAATATCTATCTTTTCAAATTTTTCTAATGTCTTATTCATTAGGTTTGCGACATCTTCATTGTTTGTAACATCTACCTTTATCCCAATTGTCTCAGTTCCAAGTGCCTTTATTTCGCTGACTGTTCTATTAATATCATCTATGTTTATGTCACATACAACTACCTTTGCTCCCTCTTTTGCAAACTTTATCGCAGTAGCTGCTCCTATTCCTCGTCCTGAACCTGTAATAATTGCTACTTTATCTTTTAATCTCATTAATAATTCCTCCTTTTTCTGTAAATAAGCTAATCAATCTAGATTAATTCAGCAATACAGTAATAAAGATTCTAATTTTCCATTTTTCTATTTTTAATTAAATGTATCAATATCTTGAGACTACGTTTTTGTATTCAACTATGAAAGTAAAACTTCAAATCTTAACATATTCAATTAAGAATTATTCTATGGATAGAAAGTCAGAATGTCATTTCGTCATTAATTAATCTATTATTTTGGTGGCAACACTACTGCTTCACCATAAATAACTGTTTTATTTTCCTGATTAGTTATATTAGTTTTTAACCTAATTTTATTTTTTACAAGTTTCTCTATAACTTCAACTTCTGCCGTTATAGTATCGCCAATTTTAACTGGTGCTACAAATTTAAGATTTTGTGAAAGATATATTGTACCAGGACCTGGCAGTTGCATACCTAATACTGGTGAAATAAAACTCCCAATTAACATACCATGACATATTCTATTTCCAAAAATAGAATTTTTTGCTGCCTCTTCATTTATATGCATTGAGTTTAAATCACCAACTATTCCTGCGAAAATATAAACATCACTCTCACTAATTGTTTTTTGAACACACGCCTTGTCTCCAATATTGATTTCATCATAGGTTTTACCTTTATTCATCGGTTTATCTCCTCTCTAAATGCATCATAAAATATTAGATATGAAGTCCTATTATAAGGACCTCATATCATTATAAAAAAAGTTTTATTTTTGCTCACCCCAAATAATAGCTGTAGATGCCCATGTATAGCCAGTTCCTGCCCCGATCATTGCAACTAAATCTCCATTCTTCAATCTTCCCAACCTTTCTGCTTCAAGGAGTGCAATATATGCATCTGCAGATTGACAATGCCCATAGTTCTCCAAAACATATGACTGTTCTTCTGTCAAATTGAAATTTTTGAGTATCATATTGAGTATTGAACGTTTCATAAAAATCGGAGCTACAAAATCTAAATCATTTACACTGTAGCCACTTTTTTCAATAGCACCCTTTACAACCTTGGTAAAATTGTCTATTGATATTGGATCTAATCTTTCCTTCATTGATTTTGGATCTTTTACGTCAAGATTTCTTAAGCTGCGATCCAATACTTCATAATTATAGTAATTTCTACTTCCAACTCCGTAACAAGCAACATCTTCTGCAAATCCTCCATTAGTTATCATGTGAGTTTCCAATATCCTATTTTTCTTACACCCTTTTACAAGTAATGCTGCCGCTGCTCCATCCCCAAAATTAAACATAAACCTTGCTCTTTCATTTGTATAATCTACTATGTCAGTTTCCTTTGAAGACGTAAATAACAAAACATTGTTTAGTTTAGGATCAGCTAACATCATACTTTTCAATACTTTTAGAGAATAAACGCCTGCAGAACATAGTGAATGTATTTCAAACGCATTTGCATTCATTGCACCAATCTCATATTGCACTTTTGCAGCTATATTATATAAATAATAATCTTTGTACTCACTTCCACAATAAACTACTAAGTCTAGGTCCATTGGGTCAAATCCTTGAAGAACTTTTTTAGCCGCCTTTATAGCCATATCCGAAACATGTTCATCAGGACCTGCCTTATGCTTCTTAAGAATTCCAAACTTTTTTTCAATAACTTCCTTCGGTATATTTGACATTCTTGCTATATACTCACTATCTTGAATACCTTCCGGTACATACGAAGCAATATTCTTTATTCCAACTACTAGATTATCAATCATAAGTATATCCCCTTTCTAGTCTTCAGCTTTACCATACAATTTGGTTACCTGAGCTCCTACTATTTTTCCTACATTACTTTTTGGAAGTTCATTTATAAAAGTGACATACTTTGGTATCTTATAATGTGCAAGCTTACTTCTTAAATATGTAAGAATTTCTTCTTTAGTAGCACTCATACCTGGTTTAAGAACTATTACAGCTTTACCAACTTCGCCCCATTTTTCATCTGGAACACCAATTACACATACCTCATGAACAGCTGGATAATCATATAGAGCTATTTCTATTTCAGGTGGAAATACATTTTCTCCTCCACTTATAAACATGTTTTTCTTTCTTCCTACTATATAAATAAAACCATCTTTATCCTTCCTTGCCATATCTCCGGTATATACCCATCCGTCTTTTAATGTTTTCTTAGTTTCTTCTTCATTGTTCCAATAACCTGAGAAGATTTGTGGACCACTCCAAATAAGTTCTCCTGCTTCATCTGCATCAACTTCATTGCCGTTATCATCTACTATTTTTGCTAGTGTAAAATACATTGGCTTACCAACAGAAGCATATTTTTCTTTTATTTGTTCAAATGTCATAAATTCTGCTGGTGCTGAAAGATTATTTGGTCCAGCCTCAGTCATTCCATATCCTAATACGAACTTAATCCCTCTATTCCAGAATATTTCCATAATATTAATTGGTGTTGGAGCTGCTCCTGCCATTACCCATCTAACTGAAGAGAAATCTGTATTTTCAAATTCAGGTAAGTTAACCATCATTCTAAATATAGTAGCAGCACCAAATACAAATGTTGGCTTCTCATCATTAATAATCTTTAAAGACATTTTTGGATCGAACTGTTTATTTATTATTAAATGTCCACCCGCATGAAGTAATGGAATTGTTAATAGATTCCATCCTCCAGTATGAAATAGTGGTAATATTAAGTGAGCGCTATCACTATTAGATATATTCCATGTTATAATTTCATTCATAGAATTGAACAACATAGCTCTATGGGATATCATAGCTCCTTTAGGAAGTCCAGTTGTACCACCAGTGTGAATTAATAGATGAATATCTTCTAAATCCAATTCTTTACATACTCTTGGACTATTATTTTCATAATTAATTATTTCTTCATAATGTAAATCTTCGATTTTACTATCAGCATTTGATAAAACTACATAGTTTTCTATACTTACTTTTTTCTTTAATCCATCAGCTATATCTTTAAATGTATCCTCGTAAAATAAAATTCTTGGTTGCTCATTATTAATCAACTGTGCTAACTCATCAACCGATAATCTTGCATTGTAAGGTACTAATATTGCGCCAAGTTTTGCTGTTGCATAATAAGCATCAAACAACTCGATACAATTTCTGGTGATAAATGCAACTCTATCACCTTTCTTTATACCTAATTTTTCAGCCAAATAATTTGACAAAATATTAGATCTGTTATCTAAATTACCATATGTGTAATGCTTATTATTATCCAAATCAAATATGGCCTCTTTATCAGATGATAAACGTGCTCTAAAATATGAATAATTTCCTATCCAACCACAATTTTTCATAAAAATCTTCCCCCTTGTTTATTGGTAGTACGCTCTCGAAAAGTCCAAGAGCTTTACTTTACTTTATTTTAAGAGCTAGCCCTAAGGCTTCACCCCTAACTTTTTATTAATCTTCATACTTATATCCGAAATGTACTGGAAACATAAACCATATTTACCCTATTTTAAGGATTAATTTTAAACGCATTTCCCTTCAAAATAGTATTATGTTAACTAATTCTATTTTGGAGGTTTTATTATGTTATGTAATTGGCAACTTCATAAGGATTATCAAGAGAATCTTAAACTTAAGCTTCTCTTTTACCAAAAAACGCAAAGAAGCAGGTTGGTTAGTCTAGATAAATCTATCTCCAAGATTTATCTTCTTAACCTTGATAACCTGCTTCCCATAGTCAAGTCATTATATCCCGATTTTGGCCGACCCGCCAAAAATCAACAGGGAATAATTCGCTCTCTCATTTTAATGCTTGATCTACAGGAATATTCTATCACAAAATGGGCCTCAATTGTTAAATCTGATAAACTTTTATTTGACATTTGTGGGTTTGAAACCCAAAATGCACCATCTGTTGCTTCATACTATGATCTTCTTTCTAGATTATGGCTTAGTTCTCACAGTGAACATATTAGGAAGAAATCTAGAACACGTAAGTTTCATCCTAAGCCTAGTAAAAAGTTAAAGGCTAATCAAAAGCTACCTAACAAGCGCAATGGTATTGTCAAAAGACTTGTTAACAAGCTCATTAATGCTAAATTACCTAAATTCAGACCTGAAGAAATTCTACAAAAGTTCTTGGCTCGTTGCGTTGTTGATTATTCGGGAAAGTTAGGTCTTCTAGGAAATCCTTCTGACATTTCTGTTGCTTTTGACGGTTCTCCTTATTATTCAAGTGCTAGCCATTATGGTGTAAAGGTCTGTGATTGTAAGTCTAAAGGTATCCATAATTGTAAATGTCCTAGAAGATATTCAGACCCTGATGCTACTTGGGGTTGGGATAGTTACCGTGAACGTTGGTTCTTTGGCAATACATTATTTAATGTCACTGCTTCTGATAGTCCAAATGATCTTCCTATATACCTTAAGATAGTACAAGCTAGTCGTCACGATAGTGTTACTACCATCTTTGCCCTAAGGGATATTTTTGAATTATACCCTAATCTAAAGTTCAACAACTTCCTTGCTGATGGAGCCATGGATAATTATCCAACCTATGAACTACTAAAACATTATGATGTTCTTCCTTTTATTTCTCTAGATTCAAGAACAAAGGCAAAGTTTAATTATCAGCATCCTAGTATTCTTTGCTTTGATGACAAAGGAAGACCTATATGCCATGGTGGAATCCCATACTACAACTGGGGATACAGCAAACCTAAAGGTATTAAATATCGCTGTTGGTTTACCTGTCATGGTCAGGAACCCCCAGAAGAATGTAAATGTTCTAATAGCAAGTATGGTAAAGTAGTACACATAAAACCTGATTATGACCTTAGAATGTTTCCACCTGTACCTAGGTATTCACAGACTTTCAAGGATAAATTCAAGACTAGAACGTCAGTGGAACGTTCGAATAAAAGAATGTTTGTTGACTACCATATTGAAAATGTACGATCTCAAAGTTCTAAATTAAGGTTTAGCATGGCTACCTTTGCCGTCATTAATATACACTCAGATGCATGGATAAAACATTTTAATTTTAGCATTCTAACCACATTAGAACAGGCAGCATAGACATAGACAGCCTTACAACATTATTCCTATGAGGCTTAATTTGCTATGCCCTTTTTTAGGTTATCCAATCACTACAATATGCGTTTTTCAAGGTTCAAATTATTTTACCTCTTAAATTATCTACTCTTTACCAGCAATATCCTTTGTTAATATTACCATTGGTTTTTTCAGTTACTTTTCGAGATACTAC